>NZ_JBDVOT010000001.1:0-2098 GCF_039968975.1 Maribacter sp.
ACAGCCAGAAGCTACTAATGGGGCAGTTGCAAAACCAAATTCTTCTGCACCTAATAGACAAGCCACGGCAACATCTCTACCGGTTTTCAATTGACCATCACACTCAAGAACTATTCTGTTTCTTAAATCATTTAAAACAAGTGTTTGTTGAGCTTCTGCAATACCAAGTTCCCAAGGTAAACCACAATGTTTTAGTGATGTTAAAGGAGATGCCCCTGTACCACCATCAAAACCAGAAACCAGAACAACATCGGCTTTTGCTTTTGCAACACCAGCCGCAACAGTACCTACACCAACTTCAGAAACTAGTTTTACATTAACTCTTGCTTTTCTATTGGCAGATTTTAAATCATAAATAAGTTGAGATAAATCTTCAATAGAATAAATATCGTGATGGGGTGGTGGAGAAATTAAACCTACATACGGAGTAGAATTTCTAGTTTTTGCAATTTCAGGATTTACTTTTGGACCTGGTAATTGACCTCCTTCACCTGGCTTGGCACCTTGTGCCATTTTAATCTGAATTTCTTTTGCATTGGTCAGGTAGTTAGATGTTACGCCGAATCTACCAGAAGCAACTTGCTTTATTGCACTGTTTCTCCAGTCACCAGTAGAATTTTTATAAAATCTATTTTGATCTTCTCCACCTTCACCAGAGTTACTTTTTCCGCCAATACGGTTCATGGCAATCGCTAAATTCTCATGAGCTTCTTTACTAATTGATCCGTAAGACATTGCACCGGTTTTAAACCTTTTTACAATTTCTGTCCATGGTTCAACATCTTCTAAAGGAATAGGGTCATAATTAGAGAATTCAAAAAGACCTCTAATAGTCATAAGGTTTTTTGATTGCTCATTAACCATGTTTGAATACTCCTTGTACGTGTCTGGCTCGTTATTACGAACTGATTTTTGAAGTTTTGCAATAGATAGTGGGTTAAACATATGTTTTTCACCATCTCTTCTCCATCTATATTCGCCGCCAATTTCTAAATCTAAATTAGCATCAATATGTTGTTTGCTAAAAGTCTTGTGGTGGCGTAACGCAATTTCTTTTTCAATTTGATAAAGACCAATACCTTGAATTCGTGTAGGGGTATTAGGGAAGTATTTCTCAACGACCTTGGTGTTAATACCTATACATTCAAAAAGTTGAGAACCACGGTAAGAGTTCAATGTTGAAATACCGATTTTATTCATCACTTTTAAGATACCTTTTCCAACCGCTTTATTGTAATTTTTAATAGCATCGTCAAAAGATATTTCTGTAATATCATGCTCTTCTATTTGCTCGGCAATGATTTCGTTAACCAAATATGGATTAATAGCACTTGCTCCAAATCCAAACAACAAAGCAAAATGATGTACCTCACGTGGTTCTGCAGATTCTATAATGACACTTAGTTTAGAACGTTTGCCAAGTTTCTGCAATCCGCTGTTCACAAATGAACATGCTAGCAATGCAGGTATAGGAGCCATATCTTTTGTAACATTTCTGTCAGAAAGAATAATAATATTTGCACCTTCATCTACTGCTTTGGAAGCTTGATTTAATACAGATTGTAACGCGTCTTCAAGACCATTGTGCCCTTGTTTAATAGAATACAACATGGAAATTGAAACTACCTTATAGTCTGGGCTTACATCGTAATTTTTAATTTTATCTAAATCCTCTTTAGAAATTACAGGATTTTGAATTTTAAGTTTTCTGCAATGTAATTCTGAAAACTCAAATATATTATGATCGCTACCTAAGGTTAAACTGATATCTGTAATCAATTCTTCACGAATACCATCTAAAGGAGGGTTCGTTACCTGAGCGAACAATTGCTTGAAATAATTGTAAATTAGTTGCGGTCGTTGAGATAGTACGGCAATAGGCGTATCGGAACCCATTGAACCAATAGGTTCTTTACCAGCTTTCGCCATTGGAAGCACAATTGTATTAATATCTTCAATTGTATAACCAAATACAGATTTTCTATTCTCTAATGTTTCCTCTCCTAAAAATAAAGGGCAATCATTATATGGAATATCCTTTAAGTGTACTAGATTGTCATTTAACCATTTCTTGTAAGGAAATTTTTGAGCAATGTTT
>NZ_JBDVOT010000002.1:0-9969 GCF_039968975.1 Maribacter sp.
CTTCGGTAACGGCTGTATTTTCAGAGCAACGTTCGCAAAATAATACGGTAGTAGCGCAAGGTGGCGGTACATTAAATGATTTCTCATTGACCGCTTTAGATTATGATGAAAATAGACACTTTTTCTTAGCACAATATTTTAGGGATAATTATGATGAAGCACTTTCTTCTTATCCATATATTCAAAGTCAAGTACAGATTACGCGTATAGAAGTTTGGATTACGAACAGAACGCAACAGACGTTAAATGTGCGTAATGTTGTGGCTATACAAGATTTAGGGGAATCAGATATTACAAAAACCAGAGTAGGTCAAAACAATGGTAGTGGTGGTGGTTTCTTTAATGGTCCTGCAGACTTGAGACCTAGAAACAACGCCAATGACTATGATCCAGCTTTAATACTTACTAATGGTGGTGCTTTAAATGATAATATTAGAGAAATCGCTACTGTAGAAAGTGGTTTCAATGCTGGTAGTTTTGCTGCTGGATATTCTCCTAACCAAGGTTTTGATTATGCATATTTAGAGAATGCAAGAAAGCTTGAGCAGGGTAGAGATTTCGATTTTAATACACAATTAGGGTATATCTCTTTAAATCAACGTTTAAGTAATGACGAGGTTTTAGGTGTTGCTTATCAATATACTTTTCAAGGTCAGGTATACCAAGTAGGTGAATTTGCAAATGGAGGTATAGAGGCAACTACGGTTACTCAAGATGTAAGTACCGTAATAGAAAACAATACATTAATACTTAAACTTCTTAAAAGTAATATTACCAATATCACTGATCCTATTTGGGATTTGATGATGAAGAATATTTATGCTACTGGTGCATATAGCTTAAGTCAAGAAGATTTTAAGATGAATATTCTATATTCTGATCCTACTTCAAGAAATTATATTACTCCGGTAGAAGAAGGTCCGGGTTCTGGTTGGCCAGAAGGTTTGGAAGAGACAATTCTTTTAAATGTTTTTAATCTAGATAGGTTAAATGTGTATAATGATATTCAACCCGGTGGTGATGGTTTCTTTGATTTCATCAGTGGGCAGACTATAGATGTGCAGAACGGTAGAATCATCTTTACCAAAGTTGAGCCTTTTGGAGAGTATTTATACGAAAAATTACAAAGTGGTAATAGTGGTCAGTATGATGTTACTTCGGGTTATAACGCCAACCAAGAGCAGTATGTATTTAGAGATATGTATGCTTTAACAAAAACGGCGGCACTACAAGATCCAGAAAAAAATAAGTTCTTATTAAAAGGTTCGTACAAATCAGAAGGTAGTAATGGTATTTCTATTGGTGCATTTAATGTACCCCAAGGTTCTGTTACGGTTACTGCAAATGGTAGAACATTGCAAGAAGGTATTGACTATACGGTAAATTACCAATCTGGTACGGTACAGATTTTAGATCCTAGTTTAGAGGCTTCAAATGTGCCTATTAATATTTCCGTAGAGAACAATGCAGTTTTCGGTCAACAAACACGTCGTTTTACTGGGGTAAATGTAGAGCATCAATTCAATGAAAAATTTGTTTTGGGCGGTACCTTGTTAAATATGAACGAACGACCGTTAACGCAGAAATCTACATACGGTGTAGAGTCTGTAAACAATACTATTTTTGGACTGAACACTAACTTTTCTACAGAGGTGCCTTTCCTGACACGTATGGTGAATAAGTTGCCAAATATAGATACAGATGTACCTTCTAATATTTCGGTAAGGGCGGAGATGGCGGCATTAATACCCGGCTCACCTAAAAACGCTGATTTTGAAGGTGAGACTACTACATATTTAGATGATTTTGAAGGTGCGCAAGCATTAATTGATATTAGAGCATCTCTTGGTTGGTCTCTTGCTAGTATGCCTTTAGAATATGGTAGCGGTGACCAGCCTTTTGGTAGTTCTCCTGAAGATGCAAATAACCTTTTGAACGGTTACGGTAGGGCAAAGTTGTCTTGGTATACTATTGATCCAATTTTCTTTACTACGCAACGACCTGATGAAATTAGCGACGATGATATATCTACCAATGCTACCCGTAGAGTGTATATTGACGAGGTTTTTCCAGAGACAGATGTTGCTCAGGGGCAAACTCAAGTACAGTCTACTTTAGATATGGTATATTATCCAAATACTAAAGGACCCTATAACAATAATCCAGATTTTGACACTGAAGCCCCAACTCAAAAATGGGGTGGTATGATGCGTTCTTTAAGTAGTACAGATTTTGAACAGAGTAACGTTGAGTTTGTTCAGTTTTGGGTAATGGATCCTTATGTTGATGGTATTGCAAATGGATCGGGTGAACTAGTCCTTAACCTAGGTAATATATCTGAAGATATATTGCGTGACGGTAAAAAGCAATATGAAAACGGACTGCCAGGAGTGGATAGTAATGATTTCGTTTCACCGACCTCTTGGGGTGAAGTACCTGCAACACAATCTTTGGTATATGCTTTTGATGCAGATGAAAACAATAGAGGTTTACAGGATATTGGTTTTGATGGGTTGGATGATTTGCGTGAAGCAGATGTTTATACCAATAACGACAGTGATGACCCTGCTTTAGATAACTACGGTTATTATTTAAATAGAGAGGGTAGTATTTTAGATAGATACTTAGATTTCAATAACCCACAAGGTAACTCACCTGTAACGGTAACCAATACAGATAGAGGTTCTACAACATTGCCGGATGTGGAAGATGTTGATAGAGATTTAACCATGAATACGGTCAATAGTTATTATGAGTACCGTATTGCTATAAAGCCGAATACTACTATTAATGATGAATATGTAACCGATATCATTGAAGGTACGGCGAGTGGAGATATTAGAATACCTAATGGTGATGATGTCAATTATCGCTGGATCCAATATAAAATTCCATTGAGCGACTTTACAGATGCTATTGGTGGTATTACAGATTTTAGGTCAATTAGCTTTATGCGTATGTATATGACAGGGTTTAATAGTCCTACTATATTACGTTTTGCAACTTTAGATTTAGTTAGGGGAGATTGGCGTACATATACCAATACCTTGCAAGATTCTGATATTGATAGTGATCCAACGGATGATGGTACTACTTTAGATGTAAATACGGTTAATATTGAAGAAAATAGTAGTAGAACACCAATACCATATGTTTTGCCTCCGGGAGTAATAAGAGAGCAATTAAATAATAATAATACCATTATTCGCCAGAATGAGCAATCTCTTTCTTTAACGGTATCTAATCTAGAGTCCGAAGATTCAAGAGGTGTATTTAAAAATTTGAATGTTGATATTCGTCAGTATGAGCAATTAAAAATGTTCATACATGCCGAAAAAATTATAGATAGTGATTATGCGGATACTTCTACACCTTTAGTTGGTTTCTTGCGTATGGGTACAGATTTTACTCAAAACTACTATCAAATTGAATTGCCATTAGAGTTTACACCTTTTACTGCAGTTGCAGATGATGAGGTGTGGCCAGAGAATAATGAGATGAATATTTTACTTAGTGATTTAACGAAAGTGAAATCGCAATGGATTGCGGACGGTGATTTAAATGATGTTCGTTTCTTTGAAATTGAAAATGATGAAGTGATTCCTGTTGGCGAGTTTGATGTTCGTACTCCTGGTAGAATTCGTATCGGTATAAAAGGTAATCCATCTTTAGGTAGTATACGTACTATGATGGTGGGTGTTAAAAACCAGGATATTTTACCGGCAAGAGGTGAGGTGTGGTTTAATGAACTTCGTCTTGCAGGATTGGATAATAATGGTGGCTGGGCCGCAATTGCCGCAATAGATGGTAATATTGCAGATTTTGCCAATTTTAGTGCTACCGGTAGTAAGAGTACTTCTGGTTTTGGATCGATAGATCAAATGCCAAATGAACGTGCGCGTGAAGATGCCATTTCTTATGATGTGGTTACCAATGTTAATGTTGGGCAATTGCTTCCTAAGAAGTGGGGAATTCAATTACCGTTCAATTACGGAATTTCAGAGCAATTGATTACTCCTGAGTTTGATCCTGTTTATGATGATTTAAAACTAGAAGATAGAATAGCGGCTGAAGATACCCAAGAAGGTAAAGATGAGGTATTGGAGCAAGCTGAAGATTATACAAAACGTACCAGTATCAACTTAATTGGTGTTCGTAAAGATCGTGGTGAAGAAGCAGATGCCAATTTTTATGATATAGAAAACTTTACGTTTAACTACAGTTACAACGAAACTGATCATAGAGATTTTGAGATTGCAGAATTAAAGGAGCAAAGTGTAAATACGGGTTTTGTGTATAATCACAGTTTTGAGCCGGTAGAGGTTGCTCCGTTTGCTAAAAAAGATTCGCTTTTTACGGGTAAGTACTGGCAATGGTTAAAAGATTTAAATCTGAATTTATTGCCTTCAAATATTGGCGTGACTTCTAATATTAATAGGCAGTTTAATGCACAACGTTTTAGGGATGTGTATACTGATGGTGAAGATAGAATAGAATTGCCAGAGCTTCAACAACGTAATTATTTATTTAATTGGCAGTATGCCATCAACTATAATTTGACAAAATCTTTGCGGTTAAATTTAACGGGGTCCAACAATAATATTGTTAGGAACTATTTAAATGAAGATGAGCCTTTAGAGTCAATAGATAGAATTAGAAATGAATTAGGTTTATGGGACGGCTTTTTTGATGTAGGTGAACCAAACAGACATTCTCAGCAAATGCAGTTGAATTATGAAGTGCCTTTTTCAAAAATACCTGCATTAGATTTTATAAGTACACAATACTCATATACCAGTAATTTCGATTGGCAAAGAGGTGGTGATGCATTGTTTGAGGTGGCTGGTGAATATATTAATACCGTACAAAATGCGAACACGCATACTATAACATCATCTTTGACCATGCAAAAGTTTTATGATCTGATTGGGCTTAAAAAGCGTGAAGCTCCTAGGGCATCTACGTCAGGACCAATACGAAGAGATAAGTCTGGCGCATTATCAGAAGATCAAGAAAAGATTAAAGGTAAAACAAGTGATTTGTTCAATACCGTAGTTGATGTTGTTACAATGGTAAAACGAGTGAATTTCAACTACAGTGAAAACAATGGTACGGTACTTCCTGGGTATACGCAATCTGTTGGGTTTGTCGGTACAACTAAACCTACCATTGGTTTCTTGTTCGGTAGTCAGGCAGATGTTAGGTACGAAGCTGCTAGAAATGGTTGGTTAACCGGTTTTCAAGAATTTAATGAGCAATTCATCCAAAGAACAAATAAACAATTGAATATTACCGCAACTGCGCAACCAACTAAAGATATTACTATTGATCTGGTTGCGGACAGACAATATTCTGATAGTTATCAAGAGAATTTTAATGTTGTTGACCAAGAGTACAACCTACAATTAGGTAATAATTATGGTAGTTTCAGTATATCAACCATGATGATAGGTACCGCATTTGGTAAGAGTGATGAATTTGATTCAAGTACTTTTCAGCAATTTAAAGATAATAGAATTACCATAGCGAACAGATTGATTTCTGATCGATCGCAACCTGTTGGTGATTTAGATGATGATGGTTTTCCTCAATTATATGGTAAAACGCAACAAGATGTATTGTTGCCTGCATTTTTTGCAGCCTATACAGGTCAAGATGCTGAACGTGTAAACCTAGATACGTTTAGAGATATTCCAATACCTAACTGGAGTATTAAGTATACTGGTTTAATGAAGAGCAAGTGGTTTAAAAAGAAATTTAAACGTTTTTCTTTAAGTCATGGGTATCGCGCATCATATAGTATAAATTCGTACCAAACGAATTTAGAAAAGGTGCAATTGATTAAAGATGGTCAAGATGCTATTAATGCTGAAAACCTTGATATTTTACCAGATTTAATTTTAAACAACGTGGTACTTACAGATCAGTTTAATCCGCTAATACGTGTAGATTTTGAAATGAAGAATTCTGTTAGTATTTTGGCAGAGGTTAGAACAGATAGGGCGTTATCATTAAGTTTTGATAATGATTTAATGACGGAGATCAATGGTAAAGAGTACACGGTTGGTTTAGGGTATCGTTTTAAGGATGTAAAATTTGTAACTAATATAGGAGGAAACAAAACAAGGCTAAAGGGCGATTTAAACCTGAAAGCTGATTTAACATTGAGAGATAATATTACTATTATTAGGAATCTAGATATCAATAATAATCAGATTACCTCTGGTCAAAATCTAATGTCATTGAAGTTTACTGCAGATTATGCTTTAAGTAAGAACTTAAACGCCTTGTTCTTTTATGATCATTCGTTCTCTAAGTTCGCTGTGTCAACGGCATTTCCGCAAACTACAATTAATACAGGATTTACAATTCGTTACAACTTTGGTAACTAATATTACGGTTCTTTATAAATTGGGTAAATATTATATGTACCCTTCATAAACATATATTAACATTAATAAATGTTTTGATAACCTAAGTTGAAAACTTTACATTTGCCGAAGTAAAAAATAATAAACGATTATAATGAATATACCAGCTGAATTAAAATATACGAAAGATCACGAGTGGGTTAAGATAGAAGGTGATGTTGCCATTGTGGGTATTACAGATTTCGCGCAAGGTGAATTAGGTGATATTGTTTATGTTGAAGTAGATACACTTGATGAGACTCTAGAACGTGAAGCGATCTTTGGTACGGTTGAAGCTGTAAAAACTGTTTCTGACTTATTTTCTCCTTTATCTGGAGAAATTGTTGAGTTCAATGAAGCGCTTGAAGATGAGCCGGAAAAAGTAAATTCTGATCCTTACGGTGATGGTTGGATGGTGAAAATTAAATTTAGCGATGCAACCGAACTTGAAGATTTGTTGAGCGATGCTGCATATAAAGAGATTATTGGTGGTTAAAAACACTATTTATAAAGTACTTTTCATAAGCTGGATGATGTTTGTAACATTTTCCAGCTTATTTTCTTTTTCAGGAATTGGTAGCTCAAGATTCAATATTCCGCATATGGATAAGCTAGTACATTTTACGTTCTATTCTGTTATGGTGGTGTTGTGTTACTTGGCAATACCTAAAAGTAAAGAACAAGTGGTGGGTAGGTCTAAGTTATTGTGGTACATTGTTTTATTTGCTGTAGTGTACGGCATAATTATTGAAGTGATACAACATGTTGCAACTTCTGATAGACACGGCGATCCGCTAGATGCATTGGCAAATTCTACCGGAGCTATTGTAGGAATGTTGGCTGTTAGATTTTTATTTTTTCGCATGCCCTCGTTAAAATGAAAATTTTAGTTGCATATTTATGGATTAATTAGTTAAATTAGCAATCACTAAATTGAAAATATATGGAACCTAAAAAGAATCCTAAAGCGGATTTAACAAAGAACAGCAGTCTTTATTTCGTTATCGGTTTGTTTGCAGTAATGCTATTTACTTACGTAGCTTTTGAATGGAAAACCTATGATGAGGTGAATGATTATGATATTTCTATGAATGTGGATGATCTTTTAGATGAAGAAGTTCCAATGACAGAACAGATTAAAACTCCACCACCACCACCACCACCAGCTGCACCAGAAATTATTGAGGTTGTAGAAGATGAAGAAGAGGTTGAAGAAACTGTAATTGAGTCTACTGAAACTAGTCAAGAAGAAGAAATCGTTGAGGTTGAAGACGTGATTGTTGATGAAATTGAAGAAGATGTTGATGTACCTTTCGCAGTTATTGAAGATGTACCTGTTTTTCCAGGTTGTGAAAATGAAAGCGATAAAAGAGCTTGTTTCAACAAAATGATTCAAAAGCACATTGGTAAAAACTTCCGTTACCCAGAAATTGCTCAAGAAATGGGTGTTCAAGGTAGAGTAAGTGTAATGTTCGTTATTCAAAAAGATGGAAGCATCGGTAACGTAAGAATGCGTGGGCCAGATAAAAACTTAGAAAAAGAAGCTGCAAGAATTATCGGTAAGTTACCAAAAATGACTCCTGGTAAGCAGAGAGGTAGAGCGGTACGTGTTCCTTTTAGTATTCCGATTAACTTTAAATTACAATAGTATTTAGTTGCTATTTCAATAGATATAAAAATCCCGAGCAAACTGCTCGGGATTTTTTTTGTGCCATATTTTTCTAAGTAAGTAGACTTTATAATGGCTAGTCTCATGGTGTCATTTATTTCATAGTTGAATAGTGTAAATATGAGCACTTTCAATAATACTAGAAATAAAGCTTTTAGGTTGCAGAAATATGACTTGGGGGTTATCTTTGCAGATCTATAAAAATGAGTATGAAAACGGCTGTTGGTTCGGAAAAAGAAAGTGCTTTTGCATTGATTTTTGCCGATTTTAAGGAGATTACCAAAGCTAGATTGGCTATTAGTGTCGTTTTTTCTTCTATAGCAGGTTATTTTCTTGGTGCATATGAGATTCAATGGGTTCAAGTGCTGTTATTGGCATTTGGTGGTTATTGTATGGTAGGTGCCAGTAATGCTTATAATCAAGTTATTGAAAAAGATTTAGACGTTTTAATGAAACGTACTAAAAATAGACCCATTCCTGCAGGTCGTATGACTGTGAATACGGCTATGGGCTTAGCCATTGTTTTAACATTGCTGGGTATTTTTTCATTGTATTTATTAAACCCTAAGACGGCAATGTTTGGGGCAATATCCATTTTTTTATACACCAGTGTTTATACCCCGTTGAAAACGATAACCCCTTTGGCGGTTTTTGTTGGGGCAATTCCTGGAGCAATTCCATTTATGTTAGGTTGGGTAGCTGCTACAGATGATTTTGGTATAGAACCAGGTACCTTGTTTATGATTCAGTTTTTTTGGCAATTCCCTCATTTTTGGGCTTTAGGGTGGATGTTAGATGATGACTATAGGGCTGGCGGATTTAAAATGTTACCTACAGGAAAGAAAGATGCGGCAACAGTGCTGCAAATAATAATGTATACTATTTGGATGATGGCAGTTTCAATTATTCCTGTATTTGGAATAACGGGTAGATTACAATTATCTGTCGTGTCTGCAGTACTTATCTTTTTAATGGGCGCGGTGATGTTAGCATTCGCTTTTCAGTTGTACAGAAAGAGAGATAATGTATCTGCAAGAAAATTAATGTTGGCAAGTGTAAGTTATATAACACTGATGCAGATAGTATACGTAATAGATAAATTTTTAGCTTAATTATGGATTTAACACAAGGTACGGAGGCAGAGAAGAATGCTAGGGCAAAGAAGATGATGCTTTGGTTTGGAATTATTAGCTTATTAATGGGTTTTGCAGGATGGACAAGTGCCTACATTGTAAGTAGTTCAAGAGAAGATTGGTCAAGCGATGTTGCGCTGCCAGATTCTTTTCTTTATAGTACCATTGTCATCATTATAAGTAGTATTAGTTATATTTTGGCAAAAAAAGCCATAAAAGATGGTGAAAATGCTAGCGGTACTAAATGGTTGTGGATTACGTTAGGTTTAGGAGTTCTTTTTATCTTTTTGCAATTTTCAGGGTTTTCTCAGATGGTCGCGGAAGGGTATTACTTTACTGGACCTACTAGTAGCATTAAAGTATCGTACATTTTTTTAATAGCGATGGTGCATGTGGTGCATGTTGTTGCGGGTATGATTTCTTTATTGGTGGTATTGTATAATCAAAACAAAGGAAAATATAGTAAAGAGAACTATTTAGGTGTTACCTTAGGGGCAACATTTTGGCATTTCTTAGATTTCTTATGGGTCTATTTGGTGTTATTTATGTTCTTTGTGAAATAAAAAACGAATCAAAGTTAGTTTTGGGTCAAATTGCGTTTTTAAATAGTTCAAAAAAATGTAAATTTGCTAAAGTTTTATTAAAACGATAATTAGTATATGAATTCTACGGTGACTACGGGAACGGAAACAAGCGTATGGGGTGGTGGCAATCAGCCTTTAGGAGCAAGTTATGGAAAAATGATGATGTGGTTTTT
>NZ_JBDVOT010000003.1:0-21560 GCF_039968975.1 Maribacter sp.
AACCATATTCATCAACTACAAGGGCAATGGCCTCACGTTTTTCAATGAATATTTCAAACAATGTTGGGATCGGTGTACTTCTACGGGTTACTAGAATTTCACGTTTAATATCTTTCAAAGGAATATCACCGTTCTGGTTGATCATCTCTTCCAGTACATTATCCTTTAATACAAAACCGGTAACATTATCCATATTATCGGTATAAACAGGTATTCTTGAAAAACGCAATTTTGGGTTATCGGTAAAGAAATCTGCAATCGTTTTTTCATCAGACGCTACTTTCATCACCGCTCTTGGCGTCATAATATCTTTCACCAATACTTCATCAAACTTCAACAAGTTTTTAATGATAGTAGATTCAGATTTTTCAAAAACACCTTCTTCATGCGCCATATCTGTCATGGCATGAAAATCTTCTCTACTTAATACGCTGCCATGGTGATTGCCACCGCCTACCATTTTGGTAAACAAACGTAGTAACCATAGTAAACCGGTATATTTTAAGCCCAAAACCATTATATTCAGTGCCTTTGTAGAGAAATTTGCCAACTGTTTCCAGTAGGTGGCGCCAATGGTTTTTGGTATAATTTCTGACGCTACCAAAATAAGTATGGTCATTATGGTAGAAACCACACCCACCATTAAATCTTCTGTAAACGTTATACCGAATATTGACTTGGTTTCGCTACCGTAAAGTTCAGCATAAGCAACCTTTGCCTGAACACCTACCAAAATTGCACCAACGGTGTGGGCAATGGTATTTATGGTCAAAATAGCAATTAACGGTTGATCCACATCTTTTTTAAGTGCCTCTAGTTTTTTGGCGTAAGCATGCCCTTCGTTCATTTTTACATTAATGAATGTTGGCGTTATACTCAACAATACTGCTTCTAGTATAGAACACAGAAAGGAGAAGAAAATAGAAATGAATGCGTAAAAAAGTAGTAGTCCCATGGGGTTATTTTATGAATCGAAGATATTAATAAAAACGTTAAGGTTTGTGCTGTTTTGCGTTATCAAATGCCTGATAAAATATTTGTTGGATGGATGAACGGATATTTAGGTTGTAAATATTGCGATTTTCTCTCGTAGGATATACCCTGTTCGATAAGAATATATATACCAATTGATGCTCTGGATCTGCCCAAACAAAAGTACCCGTAAAACCACTATGCCCAAAACTTGATGCACCTACTTCTGGAGCAGGGTAAGCATCTGCAATTTTAAAGGTGTTGTTCTCTAAATAAGGTTTGTCAAAACCTAAACCTCTTCTATTATCATTATCGGTATATTGTACTTTGGTGAATTCTTTAACCGTATTTTCAGAAATGTATTGCTTGCCGGCATAATGGCCGTTTTGCATAAACATTTGCATGATGATCGCTAAATCATCTGCAGTACCAAACAAACCTGCGTTGCCAGAAATGCCGCCTAATAAAGATGCATTTTCATCATGTACCCAGCCTTGGGTTAGCGTATGTCTGTAAATAGTATCTGTTTCTGTAGGTACTATTTTGTTACTGAATTTTTTGGTGCTGGGCAGAAAACCAAAGGTTTTCATACCAAGTGGTTTGTAAAATTCTTGTTCCATATACTCTGCATATGGAACACCGGTTATTTGAGTAATAAGCTCCGGAAAAATAAGAAATGTGAGTCCGGAATATTTATATTTTTTTTCTACAGATACTTCAGAACGATTTATGATTCGGTACATTTTTCGGTTAAATCTATTTTTTACATAGATACCTTCAAAAGCTTCGTTACTAAATCTGTTATTCTTTTTACTGCGGATGAATCTCTTTTTAAACCGACCGTTATTTTTTAGGGTTTTACTGAGAAAAACAATGTAAGGTTCAAGACCCGCTTGATGCGCCAATATCTCGCGAAGCGTAATGTTTGCTTTGTCTTTATGACTTTTCCAAGGTTTCCAATACGTACTAAACGGAACATCTAAATTGAGCTTGCCTTCATCTACCAATTTCATAATTGCAGGTAGCGGACCTAAAATTTTGGTGACCGAAGCTAAATCATAAATATCATTTTCAGCAACAGGTTGTATGCTATCATAGGTGTGAAACCCATAAGCTTCATGAAAAATGATATTCCCTTCTTTTGCAATTAAAACCTGAGCACCTGGGAAAGCATTATTTTTTATACCGGTTGTTACAATACTATCTACTTTCTGATATACGAAAGCGGAATCTAATTCATAAGCCGCCAATGAAGATGCTTGTAAACTAGAACCTGCCGGAAGCAAAAGTGGTTGCGTATTTTGAACTTGCGCCACTAGCGCAGAACATAATAAACCAAAAAGTATAAAAAGATAGTTGCGCATGTAAATAGGGTTTAACCTAACAATTTTATCGCATCTTTTGCAAAGTAGCTGGCTATGATATTAGCACCCGCTCTTTTAATTGCGGTCAGTTGTTCCATCATTACGGCATCATGATCCAACCATCCTTTTTCAGCGGCTGCTTTCACCATGGCATATTCACCAGAAACTTGATACACCGCAACCGGCACATCAACTTCGTTCTTTATTTCACGAACAATATCAAGATAGCACAATCCGGGTTTTACCATCACGATATCGGCACCTTCGTCAATATCCATCTGTGTTTCACGAATGGCTTCAAAACGGTTGGCATAATCCATCTGGTACGTTTTTTTATCCTTAGGTACATTTTTGATATCTACAGGAGCAGAATCTAGCGCATCTCTAAACGGACCGTAGAAGGCACTGGCATATTTTGCACTGTATGCCATTATACCCGTATTTAAATAACCTTCATCTTCCAAAGCTTCACGAATGCTAAGAATGCGACCATCCATCATATCACTTGGAGCAACAAAATCTGCACCTGCCTTGGCATGAGAAACACTCATTTCAGTTAAAACGTCTACACTCTCGTCATTTAAAATTAATCCGTCTGCAACAATACCATCATGACCGTAAGAAGAGTAGGGGTCAAGGGCAACATCTGTCATCACCAACATATCTGGACATGCATTTTTAACCGTTTTAATAGCCAATTGCATTAATCCGTTTTCGTTCAAAGCCTCAGAACCTTGGTTATCCTTTAAATTGTCCGGTACTTTCACGAACAATAAAACAGAGCGTAGCCCCATTTGCCAAAGTTCTTTTACCTCTTTGGTCAAATTATCTAGACTAAGACGGTAATAGTTGGGCATAGAAGGTATTTCTTCTTTAATGCCCTTGCCTTCCACTACAAAAAGCGGAACCAAAAAATCATTTGGAGATATAATGGTTTCGCGAACTAAACTACGTAGGGCTTCTGAGGTTCTTAGTCTTCTTGGGCGTATAAGTGGGTACATAATGCTATATTTTATTACTTATTGAGATTCTTGACTTTTTTTGATAATACTCTTTAAACGTTCTTTTCTAAGCGCAGCTTCCTTTTTCAACTTGTTTTTCTTCCGTTCCATAAGCTTGGCATGCTTTGCTTTGTTCAATGTGTTTTTAGCCTTGCCTTTTTTTGCCATATCAGAATATTTAAAGTCAAACTGTTGGTTACTTTTTCTCCGTAAAGTCTAGACTTTACCTCATTAAAGTATACGCATCTAGAAGTTATACAAAAATAGGGGAATTTGAATAATAGCTACAGTGGTTAGTACTTATTTTTAAAGGCTTGCCAATTACTGCTGCTTGAAACATTAATGCGTAAAGTAAGGTCAATAGGAGTTGTTTCAAGATTAGATGTCAGGTGAGAAATAGGTTGTTTCAGTTTTTTGCCCAAATAGAAAGTGCCATTGAACTTCATTCATACAAATAAGAGATGCCTATTAAAAGGCGCTATTTTCAAATTAAAGCTATAATTTGTAGCCGAATTCTTATTCTTAGTTGTATTGTATTTAAAAATTTTAAAAATTCCTGTGTTTAGTAGATTTCACGTGTCTTTTCTGATCATTTTTTTAATAGCTAACAGTATTAATTCTCAAACTAATGGTCGTGAGCTCGATAAAAAAATAGATTTAATTTATGAATTGAGTGAAACTGATTATAAGGAAAGTATTGTAGCATCAAAGAAGCTTCTGTCTGAGGTAGATAAGTATAGTGATGATGCAGTTAAAGCGAGAATTTATGTAGTTACTAGTAATGTGATGCTTTTTAATGGTGATGTAAGTACAAGCATAGAAAATTTAAAGAAAGCAATCTCCTTAATCGAAGGTAAAGATGAAGATAGCCTTTATCTACATGCAAATTGGATACTTGCTAAGGCTTATGTAGAAACCTATAATTATGAGAATGCATTTCAAATATATACTAATCTCATTGTTGCAGATGAATATGTAAGCACTTCAGACAAGCATTTTTTTAAATGGGGAACACTGGGCGATTTTGCACATTTAAACTCGTTAATTGGTAGAAAAGACCAGGCATTAAGATTGTATGTTAAATCATTTGAACTAGCTAAAGATTCAATCAACATTGCGCATTGGCAAAAGATTGCCTTAAATATTGCTGATTTATATAATTTTTTTGGGAAAAAGAATTCTGCGCAAATATATTTCAATAAGTATCAAAGATTGAGTGATAGGTATAAACCCACACTCGTAGAAGACTTTTTACCAAGATATAGGGGTAATCTAGCTTTTTATGATAAGAATTATAAAGAGGCAATACGAGAATATGAGATATATGAGCAATTGCTAAGTGCTGATTTTGATGCAAAAGACGAAGAAGTTTTAATTAGAAAAAGCAGGTCATATGTTGAATTAGAACAATTGGATAGTGCTTCAGTTGTACTCCAGGAAATTAAGGATATGGATAATTTTACCAGAATGGAGGCTTATTTGGATCCAGATTTTTATAGAATTTATTATGATATCTATTTAAAACAAGGGGAACTTCAGGTAGCTAGTAATTATTTAGAGAAATACGATCAAGCGCAAGAAAGGTATAACAAGTTTGCTTTCAATACAGTTGATGAATTATACAAATTAAAAACTAAAGAGACTGAAATAAATGAAAAAGGTCAAAAGTCTAAATTACAGTTATATATAAATTATTTATTATTTGCCTTAGGTACTTTGTGTATTGTTTTTATAGTAGTTTTCACAATTAAACAAAGAAGAGAAAAGAAAAAATTTGAAGCGTTAATGCTTAAGTTTAAAGACAAAAAATCTTCAGTTGAATCTAAGTCTATTTCAATAGATATTAAAGACGAAAAAGTAGAGGCTTTAATTGATCAGATTAAGAATTTAGAAGCACAAGGTTTTTTTCTAAAACAGAAAACTACCTTATATAATACAGCAAAGAAATTAAAAACAAATACCTCTTACCTGTCTACCGTTATCAATACTCATTTAGGGATCACTTTTTCTGCTTTCGTAAATGAAATACGTATTAATTATATTATAAACGAGTTGAAAATAAACAAGCAATTACGCTCCTATTCTGTGAAAGCCATTGCAGAAGAAATTGGTTATAAAAGTGCCGATTCATTCTCCAAATATTTTAAGCAAAATACAGGATTATCGCCATCTTCATTTATTAAAAAATTGAACAAGGAAAGTTAAATGGTACAACAGTTTTTTTTAAAGAAATCTCTTAATTTTTTTTCAATAATTTTTGAAATAGAACACCGTGTATTTATTCAAAAAATACTCTTTGTTTTCTGTTTCCTTTTTCTAATGGTATTTACTGTTTGGGGTCAAAATAAGAACCCTGAATTAGGGGTAAAAATTGAAAAAGTGTACACGTTAGCTTCACAAAATGTGCAGCAAGGACTTCAGGAAGCTAATAGCTTATTGGCGGAAATTGATGATTATGAGAGTTATTACGATAAAGCGGTAATTTACACTGTTGTTGCCAATATTACGATGTGGAATGGTAAGTATGACCAGGGTATAGCATTAATAGAAAAAGCAATAGATTTAATAGAGGGCAAAGAACATGATATGTTGTATTCTCAAACACAACAAATACTTGCTTATGCATATATAGCAATGTACAGATATGGTGATGCATTTAAGTTGTATTCTAACATGATTGTTGATGATAAGTTTGGGTCTAAAGAGAATAGAGATTTTTTCAGAAAAACTTCTAAATTCGATTTTGGGGTATTAAATTCTTTAATTGGAAGGAAGAAGGAAGCACTTGCTTTATATCTGGAAGCAGAAAAATACCAAACAGATTCTAAAATGATATCTGCTTATTGGGAGCAAAAGGCACAACTATATATTGCAAATTCTTTTTATTTTTTTAATAAAAAAGATTCCGCAAATTATTATTACAATCGGTATAAAAATTTAGAAAAGGAACAGGGTGAGACACTTGCAATACCATACGTTCATTGGTATGAAGGAAATAAGGCTTATTATGATGCTGATTATAAAATGGCCATAAAAAAGTATAATCAGTATGAAAAGTCATTGACTGATAAATTTAATAAAACAGATGACGAAATGCTGATTAGAAAGGCTAGGGCATTTTACAGTATCGGTCAATTAGATAGTGCTTTAGTGAATCTTGAAATGGTCAAAGATTCTAATTATTTAAAAAAAGAGCCCTATTTAAATCCTGAGTTCTTCAAAATTCAACATGATATTTATTCAGATAAAAAAGATGAAAAATTGGCGGATGAATATTTGATGAAATATATAGCAGCACAGGAAAGATTTGGTCAATTTAAAATGAACACTCTAGAAAGTTTATATGAATTAAAGGAAAATGAAACTAAGGTTGAGCAAGAGATTGTAAAATCAGATTTAAAGTATTACAATAATTATCTATGGATTGCCTTGGGTGGATCAGTCATGTGTTTCGTGGGTTTTACGCTATGGAAACAAAAAAAGGAAAAGAAAAAGTTTGATGCATTAATGCAAAGAACAGAGGACAAAACACCGCTTAACACTTCATTTGAATCAAATACGAATACCACTGAAATAAAAGATGAAAAAGTCGAGGCATTGATTCATCAAATTAAAGAACTACAAGAACAAGGCTTTTTTCTAAAACAAAAGACAACCTTATATAACACCGCAAAAAAGTTAAAAACAAATACCTCTTACCTGTCTACCGTTATCAATACTCATTTAGGTACTACATTTTCAGCTTTTGTTAATGAAATTAGAATTGATTATATCATTAATGAGTTGAAAACAAACAAGCAATTGCGTTCCTATTCTGTGAAAGCCATTGCAGAAGAAATTGGTTATAAAAGTGCCGATTCATTCTCCAAATACTTTAAGCAGAATACCGGTTTGTCGCCATCATCGTATATTAAGAAATTGAATAAGGATAGTTAAATGAATTTTCAAAATTTGAGATGGTATAAATCCATCATTATTCTATTATTAATCTTTATTGGATCTACAGAGAAAATTCATGCTCAGCAAGATATGGAAGGCATATCTGATAGCTTGATTACGAAGGTTCAAAAAATTTACAATAATCCTAATCTTACCGGAGAGCAAACATTATCTGCAGTAAATAAAATCTTTTATAATATCGATAAGTATAATATCAAAGAACAAGTAACTATTTACCTTGTTTTAATTGATTTTCAAATATCAGAAGGTTTGTATGATGAAGCTATCAAGAACTGCCATATAGCCCATAAAAGAGCTAACAAAAATGGTTTTGCTTATGAATCAGTGCTTTCAAATTATTATTTAGCAAGAGCTCTTAATTTTAATTATGAATACGATAAATCTTTTGAACTGTTTAAGTCGCTGGCTCAATTAATCAATGATAGTAATTATGAGTATTTAGCTATTCTATCTGAAATAGAAATGGCATCGTTTTATAAGATAATTGGCAAATACCGTGATGCATTAGATATAAGGCTTAAGATTGTTAAAACAAAAGCAGACTTTTTGAAAAAAAGATGGAATCCAGCGTACCATAGTCAGTTTATAAATATTTCTAATTTATATAATGAACTGGGGATAAAAGATTCAACCTTGTTTTATAGAGAAATATATGAAAACAATATTGATGAGTTTACAGCGGATGAGAGTGAACATTTTTTCTTATTAAAGAACGAGGCCGATATTGATTTTAAAGATGAGAAGTTTAAGGAGGCTATTGATAACTATAGAAAATATAATCATTGGGTATTTAAAAGGTACAATGAATATGATTCTCCCTTGCTTATCAATAAAAGTAAAGCCCACTTAGCCTTGGGCGAAGTGGATAGCGCATTGAACAATTTAAATTTGATTAAAAGCGGCCCCATTTTTTTAAAGGAACAGAAATATATTTCCCCAGATTTCTATAAATTATATATAGATATTTATAAAAAGAAGGGCGAAGATGACTTAAGAAAAGAATATGAGCAGAAATATTATAAAGCGTTAGAAACCTATAACTCGTTTAAATTTAACACGCTTGATAATCTATACGATATTGACAAGCAGCGTATACAAATAGAGAACGCCAATACAGCCAATGATTATAAGAGTACATTAAATTATCTATGGATTGCCTTAGGAGGATTGGTTATTTGTTTCATAGGTTTTGTGCTATGGAAACAAAAAAGAGAAAAGAAAAAGTTTGATGCATTAATGCAGAGAACAGAGGGCAAAACACCGCTTAACACTTCACTTGAATCAAATACGAATACTACTGAAATAAAAGATGAAAAAGTCGAGGCATTAATTCATCAAATTAAAGAACTACAAGAACAAGGCTTCTTTCTAAAACAAAAGACAACCTTATATAACACCGCAAAAAAGTTAAAAACAAATACCTCTTACCTGTCTACCGTTATCAATACTCATTTAGGTACTACATTTTCTACTTTTGTTAATGAAATTAGAATTGATTATATCATTAAAGAGTTGAAAACAAACAAGCAATTACGTTCCTATTCTGTGAAAGCCATTGCAGAAGAAATAGGATACAAAAGTGCCGATTCATTCTCCAAATACTTTAAGCAAAGTACCGGTTTGTCACCTTCTACTTTTATAAAAAACATCAATAAAAAGGGTTAAATGCCACTTTTTATGCAACGTTGATAGTAATTGATGTTTTTTCGCTTCATTTAAAATAAATATTTGATAATCAAATAATTAAAATTAGTTAGAGCACCCTATTTTTATAAATTTAGGGTGACATGACTTGTTTTAAAGAGAGAAATCGCCCTTTCTTTACGGAAAGATTACCGTTCAGCTTTAAAAATTTTACGATCGTATTTAGCTAACAATTTAATAGCAGTTCGGGCATTTTTAAATTTAGTAAAACAATCATTTTAATCTTTAAAATTTTAAATCATGAGAAAATCAGTTATCGCATTCGCCATTTTAGTTAGTTCAGTATTCAGCACTGTAAGTGCCAATACAGATTCGGGAAATAGAATCGCTAAAATCAACAGAACAGGTATTACCAATGTATCACCAATGGTTATGGCCATTGTTGAAGATGATGTAGCCGTTGTAAAGAGTTTTATTGCCTATGGTGTCAATATAGAGCAAGAATCTAAAACCGGTGCTCAAATGACCGCTTTAATGTATGCCGCTCGTTATAACCAATTAGATATTGTTAAAGTATTGATTGCAGAAGGGGCAAGTACTTCAAAAAAATCTAAACTAGGAGCTACAGCTTTAGATTATGCAAAGTTATCAGGAGCTACCGAGGTAGTTACGTATTTAGATAGCTTGTAAATAATAAGAAGTAATTAGATTAAAGCTATCTAGATGCTAAAAATATCTGGATAGCTTTAATTAAAACTAAAAAACTTACCATAAAAAACCATTTTATCAACTGCTTTATGTTTATACTCTTTAATTATTTAATTTCTAAATTGTTGAGTTTGCTGTGGCTTTCTGCTTTTTATAAATATGGAATTCTTTTAATTGGCTGTAAGGCATTAATTACGCTTTATTTACGTAAGAAACTACAAAACGTGTAACATTTCTACAATTATAGACACTTATAGAAAAAAACTATTCACTAACCATCAAACTATATAGTATGCTTTCGATTACAAATTTGAACAAAACTTATCCAAATGGCACCCAAGCCTTAAATAATGTAAACTTGGAAATTGGTACCGGTATGTTTGGACTACTTGGACCTAATGGTGCAGGAAAATCTTCATTAATGAGAACTATTGCTACGTTACAACAAGCAGATAGCGGAGATATAGAATTTAATGATATTAACATCTTTACCGAACCAGATGAACTTAGAAAGGTTTTGGGATATCTACCTCAAGATTTTGGAGTATATCCAAAAGTATCTGCAGAGATGATGCTAAATCATATTGCAAAAATTAAAGGAATTCAAAGTAAAACGGACCGTAAGGCATATGTGGCCGATTTATTGAACAAAGTGAATCTCTATAAATTTCGTAAACGAAATCTTGGTGATTATTCTGGTGGTATGCGCCAACGTTTTGGTATTGCTCAAGCACTGATCGGTAATCCTAAACTGATTATTGTAGATGAGCCTACAGCTGGTCTTGATCCATTAGAACGTAACCGTTTTCATAATTTATTGAGTGAGCTTGGGGAAGATGCCGTGGTTATCTTATCTACACATATTGTAGACGATGTTATCAACCTTTGTGAAAACATGGCAGTGTTTAACGAGGGTAGAGTAATGGTGCAAGGACACCCAATGGAGCTTACAAGTACCTTGAACGGTAAAGTATATAGAAAGAACATATCTAAGGAGGAAATTGAAATATACCAATCTGAATATAATGTACTATCTAACTATTTACGAGGGGGTAATTTATACGTAAATGTCTATTCTGAAGACATGCCTGGTGAAGGTTTTGAGAAGGTGGCCAATAACCTAGAAGATTTTTATTTCTATAGTATCAACCAACAACAAACCGTATAATTATGAAAGATATATTCTTATTTGAGCTTAAGTATAGGCTAAGGAGACCTGTGACCTATATCTACATATTGATTATGTTTTTAATACCTTTTTTAATATCGGTATTTGATGACTCCGCAACGGCAGAATTTACCAATAGTCCAAATAATGTTACAGGTGTTCTTGGAGTTTTAAGTGTAATTGCATTGTTCTTTTATGCTGCAGTTATGGGCGTGCCTGTTTTTAGAGATGAAGAACATAAGACTGCACAAACCTATTTTACTTACCCAGTTTCTGAAAAAAGTTATATAATGGGGCGTTTTTGGGGTAGCTTTACCATTGTAACGCTAATGAATTTTGCGGCCATGGTAGGCGCAATGTTCGGTTATATACTTGGGGCGTTATTAGATAGACCAGATTATGGAACGTATACCGATTTCAATTTTGGATCTTACTTCTTTCCGTTTTTTTATATGTTGGTATTTAATTCCTTTTTTATTGGAAGTCTCTTCTTTTGTTTGATGACTTTTTTTAAGAGAATGCCCATATTGTATTTAGGCGGTATTGTAATCTTTATCATTAATATGCTGTCTGGTCAGTTACTGTCTAGTTTAGATACGGAATGGTTAAGTATTTATATTGATCCTTTTGGGGGTTCTGCATATGAATATCTATCTAAATATTGGTCTGTAGACGAATTGAATACAACTCAACTTGCTTTAACCGGTAAGTTTCTTTTAAACCGTTTGCTATGGCTAGGTATTGGGGTTTTGATATTTTTATTTACACTTTATAGATTTTCATATAAAGGCTTTTTATCCTCTAAGAAAAAGAAAAAAGTAAAGAACAATGATGAAACGTACCAAGCACTTGAGCCTGTAAATGTTGTTCAATCCTTTAGTAAAAAAGCACAACGTCAAAATCTGTGGTCATTAAGTAAAATAGAATTTTTGTCCATTATTAAGGAACCTATTTTTCTAGTGCTATTGATTATAGGTATTATAGCGGCCGCTTTTATAACTTACCAGAACAATCAGTATAACGGTACAGCTTCGTTACCGCTTACCAGATATATGGTGGCTTATATAACGGGCGGTATTGAATTATTTTCAACTATAATATTGGTTATTTATGCAGGTGAAGCCGTACACCGAACGCGCAGTAATAAAACTTTTGAATTTTATGATGCGCTACCTGTAAGTAACACTACTTTATATCTTTCAAAGATTGTGTCTCTTATTGGTGTAGCAGTGATGTTGTTATTTGTAAATATTTTTACTGGTATAATGTATCAAGTTGTAAATGGTTATTTCAATTTTGAGCTAGGTATGTATTTGACTTATAATTTTACATTTTTGCTTCCGTCTTTTATTACCATACTATTAATGTCATTTTTTATCCATGTACTGGTTAATAACAAATTTTTAGGTCATTTTATAGTAATCATTATATATGTAGGCTTACCTATCATAATTGACTTAGTTTTTAAAACAGGTAATCCGCTTATAATATTCGGCGCTACGACACCTAGCTTTATAAGTGACCTTAATGGATTTGGTCATTACCTCACCGGTAAATTTTGGTTGAACTTATATTGGATTCTCTTTACATGTGTTTTGGCGGCTATTGGTAAAATATTTTGGAGTAGAGGCTTTTATTCTTCGGCTAAAGAACGTTTAAAATTAGCTAAAAGTAGATTTAAAGGTAAAACGGTTGCATATACTTTATTTTTCTTCTTCGCTTTTATTTCTGTGGGCGCTTATAGTTTCTATAATATTAAGATATTAAATCAATTAGAAGACGATGATTATATTGAAAAACTTTCCGCAGATGCAGAAAAGGCTTATGGAAAGTATATTGACAAACCACATATTCAAGTGCTAGACTTAGATGCAACTATTGATATTTTTCCTGATACCCGTGGGGTAGATGCAAAAGGTGTTTTTACAGTTGTAAATCCGTCTAATCAACCAATAGATTCGGTATTAATGGAAGTTACCTTCCCAACGTTCGATACCAAGATTACAAGGGTGGTGTACAATGAAAAAGAACTTAAACCTGTAATTAGCGACTCTTTGTATAAATTATTCATTTATAAGCTGCCACAAGCTCTACAGCCAAAGGATACGGCTAACTTGGTGATTGAAACACAGGTTAGAACCCATGGTTTTTCGGATGATAGAGAAACCGCAGTTTTAAACAATGGAACTTTTTTTAATGATGGAATATTTCCTAAATTCCATTTTACACCTTCATTGACGGAGAATGGTGTTCGAAAAAAGTATGGTTTAAAAGAACTTGATTTTATATACCCTCAAAGAACAGATACTATTGCCATAAAAAAGAATTTATTTAATGAGGATAGCAACTATATGACTTTTGAGGCAACTATAAGCACAACAAAAGGACAAACGGCCGTTGCTCCAGGCCTATTGGTTGAGCAATGGGATAGTGATGATAGAAGCTATTTTAGCTATAAAATGGAGGGTAAAACAGATTACTTTTTCAATTTTGTTTCTGCAAAGTATGATATTGAAAAAGATGTTTGGACGGCACCAAGTGGAAAAAAGGTTAGTATCGAAATTTATCATTCACCTAAGCATAAACGCAATTTAGATTCTTTTATTAAAGGGGTTAAAATTTCATTGGATTATAATTCAAAGAATTTTTATGAATATCCATATTCGGTAATCAGGATTATTGAGTTTCCTGCACATTCTACATTTGCACAATCTTTTGCTACGACTATTCCGTATTCTGAAGATTTTGGATTTGTAGCTGACTTCTCTAACAATGAAGATTTTAATTATGCTTTTAGTACTACGTCACATGAAATTGCTCACCAGTGGTGGGCGCATATCGTTACACCAAGTAACACAACCGGTGCAAATATTATTTCTGAAACCTTGGCGGAGTATGTTTCTTTAATGACAATGAAACAGGAATATGGCGAAAATGGAATTAAAGGTTTTTTAAAGCCTTCATTAGATACATATTTAACAAGAAGATCATTTAGCTTTAAACCAGAACGCCCATTAATGGATGTTGAAACTGCCCAGCATATCTGGTACCAAAAGGGTTCTATGGTAATGTATGATTTACAGGATGTAATTGGGGAAGATGTGATAAATGCCGGACTAAAATCCTTTTTACATGAATACAAGTATTTTGAGAAAGGGGTGTACCCAACTTCTGAAGATTTTTATAAAGCTATTTATAATGTTACTCCAGATTCCTTAAAATATAAGGTTGACGATGGTTTCAAAGAAATTGTTCTTTATGAAAACCGTGTGATGGATACTAAAACCAAAAAGCTAGATAATGGCAAATGGGAAACCACATTCACGGTAAATTCTAAGAAGATTTACTACGATGATACCGGTAAAGAAAAGTTGATTGACGATAAGAAGAACCTAGTAGATATTGGGCTCTTTGGTGAAGATATTACAGGTGATGATGGGGTAACTATTAAGAATCCGTTTTACTTTGAATTAAAGTGGCTTTCAGCAGGTGATAATACATTTACTGTTGTTACTGATGAAAAGCCCTTAAAAGCAGGTATTGATCCTTATAATAAGTTGATCGATCGTAATTCTGATGATAATTTAGAGTCAGTAGAAGAGTAGTTTTTCAATTTAGTTAGGTATAAACCTGTTCGTAAAATGGTAATTGCCATAAACGGACAGGTTTTTACTTTTTATAGAGCTAGCCTTCTGGAGTTATATTCTTTAAATGGATTAATATAAACCTTAGATTTCTATCTCACCTACCAAATAACAAACTCCCTTACCCGATATTTTTACTCGATCTCCATGATATTCGCATTGCAGATCACCACCGCGTTCAGATAGTTGTTTGGCAGTTAGTACTTTCTTATTCATTTTCTCTGACCAATACGGAGTTAAAGTGGTGTGTGCAGAACCCGTAACCGGGTCTTCTGGAATACCACATTGCGGAGCAAAAAAGCGGGAAACAAAATCTACTTCATTGCCTTTTGCAGATACAATGACTCCTCTACAATCCAACTCATTTAATAAATGAAAATTAGGAGTAATGGCTTCTATGTCCGCTTGAGATTCATAAATAAGCATATAGTCGGTCTTGCCTTTGAATGTTTCCAACGGTTGTTTTCCTAGAGCTTTTGATATATTGATTTGTTCTGAAACTGGCATTACATCATCCGTAGGGAAATCCATGGTTAATAATCCCGATTCACTTTTTTGAACTAATAACTCGCCACTTCTAGGTGAAATAAACCGTAAGGTATTTTCGTTATAACCGTAATAATTATAGAGTGTAAAGGCAGTTGCAAGAGTGGCATGCCCACAAAGATCAACTTCTATTTCTGGAGTAAACCAACGTAGCTCATAATGATCATCTTTCTTTACGGCATATGCCGTTTCCGCTAAATTATTTTCAGCGGCTATTTTTTGCATTACTTCAGTTTCTAACCATTTTTCAAGAATACAAACTGCAGCCGGATTGCCGCCAAATAGTTTTTCAGTAAAGGCGTCAATCTGATATATTTTCTGTTTCATAAGAAATTATTCTAGTCCCAATTTACGACTTAATTCATCAGCTTTCTGAAGCCATTTTTTAGGTGCATCAAATCGATATCCCATATAAAATTCTAAAAAACTTATAGAGTCGTCCAGAATAAAATTCTCATCGGAAGTATGACTTAGTAATTGCGTATTAATATTGACCCCACCAAAAAAGTTTTCTGAATTATAACCACCGGTCATTCTAAAAATCAATTGTGCGAGTCCGTTAAACGAAGTTTTTCCTTCTGTTTTTGATAGATTAAATCCTAATCCGCCTGTTGCACCCGCGGAGACGAGATAGTTTTCGTCAAAAATCCAATTGTAATAATACCCAGGACCAATGGCTAGTTTAAAAGATTTCTCCAATTGATTGTCTATAATAGGGTCTTCTAGCCTAAACTTGGTGTAATAGTATGATATGCTGGGTATAAAACTGCCAACACTCTGTTTTTGCCACTCGTTCTGAAAACCGATGGCACGAAAAGAAAAGTCTTCATTAAATATATAACTAGATGTTCCGCCAATTTTAAAGGTTCTTAAATCATCTACGGGTAAGGTTAGTTCTGATGTTCTAATGAAGAACCCTTTCTGTTTGTAGATGTCCAAGGTCTGCATATACTGACCAAAAAATGTTCTTATGTTGAAAGTGATCAGTTTTGAGTCTCCGTTGTCTTTATTCTCCGATAAAAAATTGGGAGCATAACCAAAATCAACTTCTAGAAACCGAAATAGAACAGATACGCCTAAATAACTTTTATCGTTGGGTATAAATTCCGTCTTGTTGCGTGTTATCTTGTCCCTAACGGTAAAACTATTAGAAGTCGTCTGTAATGATAGCCTCACGGTTATCTTATCAGGAAAAGCTTCTTTGTAATGTGAATTTTGAGCAGAACATATACAAATTGAGCAAAGTAAACTCAATGTTAGTAGTGTTCTTAAACCCATGCTTTAGGTTCTTTTAAAACTTGTAACAAACGCTCTTCTTCACTACCATTTTCCGGTTGGTGATCATAGAGCCATTGTACATGTGGTGGTAGGCTCATTAAAATACTTTCTATTCTGCCATTGGTCTTTAACCCGAATAAAGTTCCCTTGTCATGAACTAGGTTAAATTCTACGTATCTACCTCTCCTAACCTCTTGCCAATCTCGTTGCTCTTTACTGTAATCAAGGTCTTTTCTTTTTGTAACGATTGGTACATAACAGTCTAAGAAACTGTTGCCCACTTCAGTAACGAAGTTGTACCAGGCTTGCATATCCATTTCTGGAGTTGCTTTGCAATAATCAAAAAATAGACCGCCAAGACCGCGTGCTTCGTTTCTATGCGTGTTCCAGAAATACTCATCGCAACGTTTTTTATAGGTATCGTAAAAGTTAGGATTGTGTTTGTCGCAAGCATCTTTACATACTTGATGAAAGTGAACGGCATCTTTGTCAAACAGGTAATAGGGAGTCAAATCTTGCCCGCCGCCAAACCATTGATCTACAATTTCACCATCTTTCCCGTACATTTCAAAATAGCGCCAGTTGGCGTGAACCGTAGGAACCATTGGGTTTTTTGGATGCAGAACCAAGCTAAGTCCGCAAGCGAAGAAATTAGCATCTTCTACTCCAAAATAAGCTTTCATACTATCGGGAAGCTCACCATGTACACCAGATATATTTACGCCGCCTTTTTCAAAAACACTACCGTTCTCAATTACTCTTGTTCTACCGCCGCCACCTTCTGGACGTACCCAAATGTCTTCTTGAAAAGTAGCAGTGCCGTCTACTTCTTCTAACTTAGAAGTAATTGTATTTTGAAGTTGTTCTATGTAAGCGTAAAATTTATCTTTCATTCTCTAAGATGTAAAGTTCCATGTCTAACGGGTCTTCGTTAGGTGGAGTGTGTTCTTTTAATAACGTTTCTGTCCAAATATAACCACAATTTTTCGCTACTTTAATACTACCGAGATTTGTTTTATGTACGATTATTCTAAGACGTTTTAGCTGTTGTTCGTTCAGTCCCCATTCTGAAATGGTTTTAACGGCTTTAGTAGCCAAACCTTTATTTTTATGGGTATATGCCGTACAATATGCAACTTCAGCTTCTTTTATAGCTCGTCTCAATTCTTTCAAATAAACCAGCCCTACAATGTTTCTATTTTCAGCTTCTTTAATTGTGAATAGATACTCTTTACCCGATAGAAAATCTGATACTTTTTCAAGAATGAAAATATTGGACAATGTCGGATTCAAATTTGCCGCAACCGTCTTAGGAAAGTACCGTTTTATATAATCTGCATTTGCACAAATAAAATCACATAAACGCCATCCATCTTTTTCTGAAATGGGATTTATTTCGAAATACGGTGATTTAAACATGGGCATTTGCTAAAAAATTATAAGGCTAGATCCTCTTCTAAAATTTCTTTGGAATTAGCTTGTTTTTTATACCAAATTGCTAACCCAAAGGTTAAGACGCCTAAACGACCAATAAACATTAAAATAGATAATATTATTTTACCTGAGTCATCAAGGTTACTAGTGATTCCAGTACTAAGGCCAACAGTACCTAGTGCTGAAGCAACTTCGAATAGTATGTTTTCAAATTTAAAATCATTGGTATAGCTTACAAATAATGTTCCAAGAATTAATAGGAGTGTGTAAAAAATAAAAGTTGAAATGGCTATTTGTAAACGTTCTTTGGGTATTCTTTTCCGCATGAAGGTAACTGTTTTCTTTCCTTGAAGTCCACTTTTCATTACCGCTATTATTGCAGTCAACGTAGTAATTTTAATACCTCCGGCAGTACCGGAAGGAGATGCGCCTATGTACATCAGGAATATGGTGATAAGTAATATAGCTTGAGAAAACAGACCGATATCGACAGTATTAAACCCAACTGTAGTCATTGCGCTCATAGCCTGAAAAAAGGAAGCCATTAATCTTTCATTAGCTGGTATAACAGCTAATGTAGGCTCTGTAAAATAGAGTAATAAAGTTCCTACGGTTAACAATAAAATGAACCCATAAAAAATAATCTTAGTAGTAAAGCTTAGTTTGTGCGATTTATTTTTGATAAATAGAAATATATCGGTAACAACTATAAAGCCCATAGAGCCGCAGATGGCAAGCATGCTTATTGTTCCATTTATAAGTTTGCTGTCTATGTACTTTGTAAACCCACTTGGGTCTAAACTGAAACCTGCTGTGCAAAATGCACTTATGCTATGAAATATAGAGGACCATAAGGCATTTATAAAAGACATGCCTTCTGCTTTAAAAGCAATGAATAATAATATAGCTCCGATAGTTTCCATTACAATTGTAAATAGCACAACCGACTTAAGGAAATCTTTTATATGTAACGTTTTTGGTAAAGTAAACTCTGTTTTAAGAATTTTTTGATGCCAATAAGTTATTTTTTTGGTAGTAGATAAAATAACAAAAGTGGTAAAAGTAAGATAGCCAATACCTCCTAATTGAAATAGAACCAAAATCACGAACTGTCCTAAAAAATTATAGGAAGCAGTTAAAGGTACAGTAAGTAAACCGGTGGTTGAAACTGCTGAAGCAGCCGTAAATAGATTATCAACCCAACCAATAGGCTCTTTTTGTAAAATGGGAATGTTTAAAATTAAAAAACCAGTTATAATGTAGGTCAAAAACCCATAGAACAATGTTTGCTGAGGCGTTAGCTTAAGCTTAAATGTTTTGTAGGCTTTTCTAAAACGATTAAAGCAACCCATAATATTGTTACTAGGATACTTTGTATTCCTTTACCGCATCTATAAATGCCTTGGCATTTTCTACAGGTACATTTGGTAGAATACCATGACCTAAGTTGACCACGTAACTATCCTTACCAAATTCATTGATCATTTGGTGTACCATTTTCTTGATTTCAGAAGGTGGGGATAATAAACGTGATGGGTCAAAGTTACCTTGTAAGGTAATTTTACCACCACTTAAATATCGTGCGTTTCTAGCGGAGCAAGTCCAGTCAACACCCAATGCAGAAGCACCTGATTTTGCCATATCGCCTAAAGCAAACCAGCATCCTTTTCCAAATACGATAACCGGAGCTTCATCTTTTAAAGCATCTATTATTTGCTGTATATATTTCCAAGAGAACTCTTGGTAATCTGTTGGGGACAACATGCCACCCCAAGAATCGAATACTTGTACTGCATTTACACCTGCAGCAACTTTTGCTTTTAGATATGCAATAGTAGTATCGGTAATTTTTTGAAGTAATTCATGCGCAACTACAGGCTGCGTAAAGCATAGTTCTTTAGCCTTATCAAATGTCTTACTGCCTTGACCTTGCACACAGTAGCATAGAATTGTCCATGGTGAACCGGCAAAACCTATTAACGGAACTTCGTCGTTCAGTTTTTCTTTAGTGGCTTTTATGGCTTCCATCACATAACCTAAGGTCTCGTGAACATCTGGTACAATTACGCTATCCAAATCTTTTTGATTACGAATAGGATTCGGAAGATAAGGACCAAAATTTGGTTTCATTTCCACATGAATGTTCATTGCTTGTGGTATCACCAAAATATCACTGAATAGTATAGCGGCATCCATACCGTATCTACGGATGGGTTGTACCGTAATTTCAGATGCCAACTCAGGAGTCTGACATCTGGTAAAAAAGTCATACTTTTCTTTGATTGCCATAAATTCAGGTAAATATCTACCTGCCTGGCGCATCATCCATACTGGTGGTCTTTCTACAGTTTCACCTTTTAATGCTTTTAGAAATAAGTCGTTTTTTAAGCTCATATTTTTGTGATAGCTTTTAGCTGCTAGCTCTTGGCTTTTAGCTATTTTTTATTTTACTAATTAGACTATTGATCATTTTAGATTCTATTGAAATCAAGTTATAAATTAACTTCAATTCTTCACTATCTAAAAATTTCAATTCTTCTGATATTATCAATTGAGTTTCTACTTCAAAAAGAGAACCTAGTGCAATCTCTAAAAATCGTTTAAATTCAACTTCACTATTTCTGCTGCATCCTTCTGCGATATTTGAAGGAACTGAAACAGCAGCTCTTGAAAGTTGACTTTTAAGTCCGAATTTTTCTTCGTTTGGCAACTTTTGAACTAAACTATAAACATGCTTGACGATGGTGATTCCATTTTTCCATATTTCAAGCTTTTTAAAGTCCCTCATAATTCATTAAAAAAAGCCAAAGGCTAGCAGACAACAGCTAAAGGCTAATCTTTATAATCCGCATTCACCAATTCGATAACACTTTCTACCGTAGGTATTTTGGCAACTTTTACTTCTTTGAAATGTTCTCTAGCTGCTTTTGCCGTAGTTTCACCAATACAGTAGGCTATCCTATCAGTTGAATTTTCTTTAAGGTAACTTTCAACGTTAGACGGGCTGAAGAACATAATGCCTTTGGCGCTTGCCGGTATTGCTTTACCAGAAAGTTTAGTTCTATATGCTTCTATAGCGTTGACTTCAACATTGTTTTCCTCTAAAATGGTAGGTAGCTCTTCTAAACTTAAGTTACCATGAAAATAGGTAACCTCCGTACCATCAATAAACTCAACTAAATGATTGGCTAAATCTTTTGCATTGTTTTCATAATGCGTGATTTTACCAAATGCATTTTTTAATAATCTTCGGGTTTTTCTGCCTACACAGTAAATGTTTTCAAAATCTAATTCTGCGGCGCTTCTACTGGCTAAAACTGCTTCAACCGCATTTCTACTGGTAAAGACAACATTTTTATGTGTCTTTTTCAATACGATTGGGGAAATACGATTCGGATTAATTTTTATAAAATCGTCTGAATCTGCATTTACAGATATGTTTAATAATAACTGTTGCTGCGGAGTCAGTTTCTTAGTAGAAAATACATTTACTTCTAAACCCGCATTTGCCAATTCCGTCATTAATCTTTTACCTCCTCTGGCTAAAATACTTTTGGCACAATCAATACCTAAATTTTGGTGTTTACCTAGTGGTGCAGTTAATTCAGCTTCCAGCTTTTTACTTCCGTCAACATTCAATAACACCCCTTTAAGCGTAACAATATTTTCTTTATTGATATATGATAATGCACCGATAGGAGCACTACAGCCACCTTCTAATTCTCTTAGAAATTCTCGTTCAAGACTTACGCAGGTATCCGTTTCTTCATGATTTAAATAAGAACATGCTTCACGAATATCCTCATTATCTTCCATGGCTACTACCATGATAGCCCCTTGT
>NZ_JBDVOT010000004.1:0-20941 GCF_039968975.1 Maribacter sp.
TGAACAGCCGTTAATTAATGGTCTTGGTATGAATCAATTCTGATAAAGTTGCTTTTAAACATTATAATTTTAGAAAAGTTAGGCGCGAAATTATATAGTATAGCACTAATTTTAATAGTATCAGTTAGTGTTATTTATAACTGGTAGGTGAATTATAAATGTAGTCCCTTTTTCTAAAACACTTTCAATTTTAATAGTTCCATTTAACTTTTCAACCAATGTTTTAATAATTGCTAGACCTAAACCATTAGAAGTTTCACCGTCAGTTGGTTTTGCAGAGAGTTTTTGAAACATTTTAAATGCCTTTTTCTTATCATCGTTAGACATACCAGGACCATAATCTTTAAAAGAAATAAGTACAGATCCCTTGTTTGATGCCACGTTTAAATCAATAGTACTTCCTCTATTGGAAAACTTCATGGCATTGGTCATTAAATTATCAAAAATACGGGTCAATAATTTTTGATCAGAATATATAAGTATCGGTTTGTCTTCAATTTTTTTTCTTAATTTTTGGTTCTTATCTTCTAACCTGCTTAGATAACTTTTTTCCCATTCTTCTATGAAGATTGAAAGGTCAAATTTATTTAGTTCAATAGTTTTTTCAGGATGATTGATATTGCTCATTAGAAGCAAGTCTGTAATTAAGCTATTTCCACTTTTAATAGATTTATTGATGTAATCTATATAAGTACGCTGTTTTTCATCTAAATTCTCGTCGTCTTTTAATAGATGAATAAGACCGTCAATACTATTTAGCGGACTTCGTAGGTCATGCGCTATTACACCTATAATTCCATCTTTTTCTCTATGTAAATCTTTTAATTTTTTATTGTTCTCTACTAATTCTTTTGTTTGCACAGCTACTTCCTTTTGAAGTATTTTTTTGGTTTTCTTCAATGTATTTAATCGTATATAATAAATAGAAAAAAGTATACCGATAATCAACAATAAACTTAGCATTCTAAACCACCAAGTTTTCCACCAAGGAGAACTTATATGAATGGTCAATGAAGTTTCGTTCTCGTTCCAAACATTTTCGTTGTTTGATCCTTTAATTTTCAGCTTGTATGTATTTGGATCTAAATTGGTAAAGGTCAAATCATGTTTGGTGCCGTAATCTACCCAATCTGTATTAAAGCCTTCCAATTTATATTTATACTTGTTTATTTTGGAATTGGTAAATTCTAAAGCAGAAAATTTAAAAGTTAAATTGTTTTGATCGTAGGGTAAATCAATAGTCTTTATTTGATCTATGTTTTCATTGAACTGCATAGATTTGTTATTGACTTTAATGTCGGTTAAAACAACGTTTGGAACGTGTAGGTTGTCTTTAATGTCATTAGGGTTGAATATGGTAAAGCCAGATGTACCCCCTACTAATAAATTTTCATCAGTACCTTGAGAATGGCCACCCATATCCAATATACTATTGCCAGGTATAGAGATATTACAAAAGTGGATTTCACCTTGTTCTGTTTTAGATAAACCGTTAGGGGTAGTCAGCCAAATATTATCATCTGCCCCAGATAGAATACCAAATATGATATCACTAGGCAAGCCATCTTTCACTTTGTACTGTTCAAATTCTTCGGTTTTAGGGTTAAAGATAGCTAGTCCGCTTCTTGTTCCAATCCATAATTTATTTGATTCATCTAAAAATAACGATCTAATCTTATTACCTACAATACAATTTTTATAATTTTCCTTGTAGTCCCATAGTGAGAATTCAAAAGTATTGGTGTTCAATAAAATTAATCCTCTATCGCTGCCGATCCATACTTCAGAATCAGATGCTCGTAGCATACAGTTCGCTGCAAGATTACTTAGTATATTATCAGGGTCATTAGTAGTTCGTACGGCTATAATTTTACCGGTAGTTGCATTGTAGACTAGTAAACCAGCCCCTGTTGTACCAATAAGCAGACTGCCATTATCCAGTTCATAAATACTTTTAATATGACGTATTTTAGTTGTTAAAGGGTTTGAGACGAAATCTAATGCTAAAATAAATTTATCAGCTTTTGCATTATAAGAATACAGACCTCCGCCTTGCGTACCTACCCAAAGTACATTGTTTTTACTACGGTAAATGGTCCTGATTTTTGGGGTATTGGTATCTCCGCGATAATTAAAATCTTTAGTATAATTTTTAAATAGACGTCTTTTAGAATTGAATCTACTTAATCCGTTATTGGTTCCTATCCATATAGTTCCATCTAAATCTTGGAACATGGCGCGTACATTATTATTGACCAATGTATTGTTATAGTTGTCGTCTTTTTCCCAATGATTGAAAATTAGATTTTTAAGGTTGAACTTGTTTAGTCCATTTCCCGTGGTCGCCATCCAAATATTTTCAGATTTGTCCACTAGCACATCTTCTATAGAATTATTGTCAATATTATAAGCGGTATTACCGTCTGATCTGTATACTTTAAGTTCTTCTGTTGCTAAATCATAATTTACTAAACCACTACCATTGGTACATAGCCAAATACTACCTTTGTGTTCATTATAAATTTTCCATATATAAACATCGCTAATAGAATTACCATGGGTAGTAATAAGCTTCGTTTTTTTATAGGTGTTGGTTGAGATGTTTAGAGTGGCCAAACCATTGTCTGTAGCTACCCAAAGCTTATGGTTTGTAAGATGTAGGTCATTTATGAATTCAGAAGGATGTTCCTCTTCTGAAACATAATTAGGCTTTACTTTTTTGAATGTACCGTCAGAGGGTAAGAAATAGTAAAGACCTTCAAATTCATCGCCTATATACAGATTTCCTTTTTGGTCCTCTATGATAGCTTTTATGGAATGTTTGCAATTTTGGCATTCTTTGGGTTGCATATAACGCTGAAAAGAAAGACTGTTTTTATCAAATAAATTCAAGCCGCTTTTTGTGCCTACCCAAAGCCTCTGCTGACTGTCTTCGTATATTTGTAATACATCATTACTGCTTATAGAAGTAGGTTCGTTATAATTATATTCAAATCGCGTTATAATACCCGTTTTAGTATTATAAAGATTTAGACCGCCGCCCTCTGTGCCAATCCATATGTTGCTATTAGAATCTTCTAACAAACAAGTAATCCAATTATCTGATATGGAGTTTTTATCATTGGGGTCGTAATTGAATACTTTGGACTCATAACCATCATATCTATTAAGTCCGTTATTGGTACCTATCCAAATGTAGCCTGTTGAATCTTGAAGAATACTTGTGGGATAATTGGATGAAAGCCCATTTTCAATGCCTATTCTCTCTAAAAACTGATTGTTAGACTGGGCATTTAATTTCAGTATTGTTAAGATGAAAAGTACTGATAGGAGAGATTTTCTTATTAAAGGGGATTTGATTAACAATTGATTTATTTTTCAAAGAATTTTAGTGTACTGTCAAAAATAAACAGGAATAGTCTTACTAGGTAAAGTAGGTCAATTATTTATAAAAATCTATTATTTTAACCTTTAATATAGAGTATTCTTAAAAAATGAGTGCATATGGGTGGTTTGCGTTAATAAAAAAATAAGAATTATTTGTCAAATTGTCTCTTATTAATTTATTAGTGTAATCGGAGCAACGGCTTGGACTACTACATTCAATTGTTAATTTGAGCATACTAAATTATATAGATAAAGATAGGTGATTAGGTTATTGAGGGAGATTCATTAATTGATGTTGCCGTATAAATTTACATATTGATGAAAGTATTGGTTTGCTTAGTTGGTAATAGATAAAATTAAAAAGGACAGCCATTGGCTGTCCTTTTTAATTTTATCTAATTTAAGGCGATTTTAAGCTCTCGAGGTCAATGATTTAAAGAATACAAAGCCAAATCCCAAGAACAACATAAAATGAAAAGGGAACAACCCAAAATCATTTAATGGTATTGCGCTGTACATACCAAACATGAAATAAATCATTAAGGCAAATTCCAATATCATATTCGGCGATAATTTTTTAGCTAAGTATTTATTGCCTTTCCAACTTTGCTTTAAGGTGCTAATGTTGAATTTTGGTGTACGTACAAATTCACTTCGTTTACCCATATGCCCTTCTATAACGGCAATGGTATTATGTAAAGAGAAACCTAGTGCTACAGAGAAAAAGGTAAAGAATATACGTATGTAGTCTACAAAGTTGTTAAAACCGCTGCCTTGTATACTCTTATAGGTAAACCAATAACACACGAATAAGATAATTGTACTAACAGTGAACAAGCTTAATAGTGAGAATACCCAGTCTAAATGACCGTATGTGTTTTTTATATAAAGAGATGGTATGCTAAGTAAAGCCACTAAGAATACACATAAAAACATAGAACTGTTCAGTAAGTGCATTACTCCGTGAAACTTCGTTTTAAAAGGTATATTTTTTGCAGCAACAACACTCCAAACCGTTTTTCTAAAGTTCTCTGCACCACCTTTGTTCCAACGAAATTGTTGTGAACGTGCTGCACTAATAACTACAGGAAGCTCTGCCGGAGTCTCTACATTTTCTAAATACTTGAATTTCCAGTTTTTCAGCTGTGCACGGTAGCTAAGATCAAGGTCTTCTGTTAAGGTGTCACCTTCCCAGTTGCCAGCGTCAATAATGCACTCTTTACGCCAAATACCAGCGGTACCGTTGAAGTTGATGAAATGACCTTTACTATTTCTTCCAACCTGTTCTAGGGTAAAATGTGCATCAAGAGCAAATGCCTGTATTTTTGTTAAGGTTGAGTAATCGCGGTTTAGGTGTCCCCAACGGGTCTGTACCACACCAATTTCTTCGTCTTTAAAATAAATTACGGTTTTTTTCAACCAATCTGAAGCCGGTAAAAAATCTGCGTCAAAAATGGCAATGAATTCACCCTTCGCTACTTCAAGCCCTTCTTTTAAGGCACCCGCCTTAAAACCAGAACGGTCAGTTCTTGTAATATGTTTAATATCTAAACCGGTCTCTTGTAATTTTGCAATACTGGCTGCAGTGGTAACTACGGTGTCATCAGTAGAGTCATCTAAAACCTGTATCTCTAATTTACTCTTTGGGTATTCTATTTTTGCAATGTTTTCCAATAAACGGTCCATTACATATTCTTCGTTAAATACAGGAAGCTGAATGGTTACGAACGGAATTTCCTTTGGGTCTAATAAGTTAAACTTAGGTGCCGTTTGGTTTTGTCTTTTTTGAGATAAGTAGTTGATCAACAGATTAAGCTGCGCCAAGCTGTAAAAGAAAATTAATAGTAATGAGATACTATAAATTATGATAATAAAATAAGCTAGAGCTAGTGCCATATTATTTAATACTGTATTTGAAGATCCACCCCAAAATTTTTATGCCTGCAAATATACTACCTTTTACGGTTCCTGAAACTTTAGAGATGCCAATTCTTCGTTTGTAACGTACTGGTACTTCGGTATATGTCATTTTTTTCTTAAGAATTTTCAGTTGCATTTCAACCGTCCACCCATAAGTCTTGTCTTCCATGTTCAATTCTTTGAGCTTTTCGTATTTAATTGCCCTAAAAGGACCTAAATCCGTAAATTTTGCACCAAAAAACAAACGCATTAAAAATGTTGCCAGCCAGTTGCCAAAAACCTGTTGTGGGGTCATAGAACCTTCTTCTCGTAAAGCTTTAGTTCTTGCGCCAACCACAAAATCAATGTCATTTTTTAATATAGGAGCAACCACCTTATCCAGTTCCTCAGGATAATCAGAATAGTCTCCATCAATAAATACGATAATATCTGGTTGTTTAGATGTAGTCGCAACATAATCTAAACCTTTAAGGCAGGCAAAACCATATCCTTTTCTGGTCTCTGTAAGTACTGTGGCACCTGCAGCTTCGGCATTTTTTACGGTATCATCTGTAGAATTATTGTTCACAACGATTACCTCAGATACCGTTTTTGGTAATTCGTTGATGACATGGGCAATAGAGTTTGCTTCGTTAAAAGCTGGTATAATTACTTTAATGTCTGTCATTATTTTAAATCTGATAAACTATTTTCACTGGTAAAGGCACGAAAAGATGTCCATTCTTTAATCTTTTCACCTTTACTGTATTTCTCTGCAGATATCAACTTTGTATCCTTATACTTTAAGCAATACCCGTCTTTTATTCCTTTTGTTAGCTGACATTTATGGTTAATACGACCTTTTTTATCGTAAAAAAGCCACCAGCCAATTTCTTTGTTATCGGCAAATTTGCCTTCTTTGATTCTAATGCGGTCTTCATTGTAAAAAAACCAATACTTTTCTCTTTTTCCATAAGCGTAAAAACCTTGCTCAGATTTATGTCCGTTTGGGTGGTAAAATGTCCAATGGTCTGTTCTTGTGCTATACCGCATCCATCCTTCACTTTCTAAGGTGCCATCTTCATAATAGGTGCGTTCATAACGTTTGTCTTCAGGATTAATAAAAGCTAACAATCCTAAATAAATAAGAGCGGGTAAAAAGAGTTTAAATAGCTTCATTTTTTTAAAATATTAGATTAACATTTAAGTTCTTGCAATACCAAAGACTACACCGTTATTTTCTGCTTTTTATGGTATAGGTGTTTTTTCCTTTTTTAAGCGGTATTTCAGTTCCTTGCCAATTTAAGTTGCCTTTCATTGTTTGGGGAATTGTTATTTCTGCGGATAATTTATTCTTGTTTTTCTTTAGTTCAAATTCAATATTTCCTTTTGATGTAGGAAGTAAACCTACCATTTCATTTAGTTTGCCAAAGGCCGGGGTAATCTGTACTTCCTCAAAATCATTCTGTACCGATTGAATGCCTGCCAGATAATTAAAATAAAAATATGCTGGCGATGCACTCCATGGGTGAACTTCTGATCTGGTTGGTTTCTCAACACTTTCAAATCTTTCTAATGTCGTGGTCATATGGTCGTTGATCATTTGTTCCCAAGGTTTCTGGGCAACATCGAACAACTCAGGAGCATTTATCTTTTTAATCGCTTCAAAAAGATAAAAACGATAATAATAGGTAGCTTGTAGTAAGTCTTTTTCGTTTAGAATTTTATTTAAAAGTGCTCTTTGCTCATTTTGTGGGATTGCATCTGTCAATATGGCCATGATATTGGTATGCTGATCATAAATAGTTTTATCAGGTCGCTCAGCAAATAAATTTCTTTCATCGTCGTAACAAAGTTCGTAAACAGATGTAATAATTTCTTGAGCTCTGGTCTTATATTTTATTGCAGCTTGTTTGTCACCTATTACTTCAAAGAGATATGATGCATTTTGCAGGGCATGAACATAATGTAAACTTACAACGGCAGAATTGAGTCCGTCATTTTTGGTAGCGGTTCCACTTCCATTATTAGGTCCTGTATACCAGTCTACAAAATAGCGATAAGGCGTTTTGTTGACCAAATTAAGGTCGTTCATGTTTTTTTCGAATCCGGCAAGAGTATTTATGATTCCGTCTTTGTAGGTTTCAACAAATTCTTTATCGTTAGAAGTGTTGTAATAATCTGCAATCATATCAACCCAAACCAAAGAGTAGGTAGGGTAAATAAAGGTAGAGCGAAGCGGGTAAGCTCCTAATATGTTACCGTCAGAGTCTCTACTATGATCAAATTGACGAATGGCGTTTTTGGTATGCTCTGCATTACCACTTAATGCTTCCCAAATTAAACCTTGTATTTTAGTATCGCCCACATACTGCATAGTTTCGTAATAGGCATCACTTAAAAAATAATCTTGTGTACAAATGTCAATGGTACGCTTACAAATATCAAAAATGTCATTGTACATTTTGTCGTCAGTAGAGAACTTTGCAATAGATGGTATGGTAGTTCTAGACCTATGGTTTACAAATTTTTCTAGAACAAGTTCCTGATCTTTGGTTTCAACTTCAAATTCTATGAACCGAAAGGTGCGCATCCAATTCGGGATAAATTTTTGGTTCGCTTCGCCGTTAGATATTACTTCGTCGTAATAACCCAAAAGCTTTTTATTTTCTAAGTCGTTACGGTCTCCTTTTTCATTGTTGGCACCAAAAAGATTCTCGGCGTATTTAATGGCAATAATTGCAGATTTCCCTTTGCTGAATAGCAGTTCTGGAAATCCGTTGGTAACATACTGCTGGTCTAAAAGAAAAGTAGTTTTTGTATTAGGGGCAAGTGTCAACGTACCCAATACAGGAAACTCTGTGTTTAGGGCAGAAGAGGAACGAACAATGCTTGCAACTCTTTCTTCATCCCAAGAAAGTAAAGGTAAATTACGGGGTTCCAATAAGTAGGCAATAGATCCGCCCATACTACTGGCATTTTCAAAGAACTCTACTTTTACCCAATCGCTATCATCAAAACTTAGCGTTTCCCAATGAGTAGGATAGAAGTTCATATCAACAATGTCTGTAGGGTTATTGGCATAGAATCCGCCGACAATGGCTTTTTTGCCATTACCTCTCCAAACTACTTCATTTGCTTTGTACGACCCGTCAATGGTGGTTAGCCAAGTATCATTAAAGCCGGTAGTATTAATAATTTTAGCATTTTCGGTAACACCGTTTACCATGACGCTGGTAAATATGGATTGCATGCCCAAAAATCTCCTTTTTCCAAAATTGATGACCTTAATTGCAATAACGTTTTTACCCTTGTTTAGGTAATCTTTTAAGTTTAAGGTTTCAAATTTATAGTGCTGAATGTCGCTCAATTGCGGACCATGGGTAATAAATTTACCGTTTACATATAGAAAATAGTGGTTATCTGCAGAAATATTAATTATAAAGTCTGCCTTTGTATCAGCAACATTAAATGTATTACGAAATAAAACCGCTGTGTCTTCACCTCCTTTTAGTTTTGGGTGACTAACCCAACTGGCACTGATATTTTCTTTACCATAAACAACCTCAGGGTAATTAAGCTCTGTCTGAGATTGCGTAGATAGTGACAGTAAAAAAAGTAAGTATAAAAAGCGATTCATGTACCGTTTAAGTTGTGGTTAATAGGTTGTAAAGATCATGAAAGATTAGTGAAAACCTATCTTTCATGATCTTTTTCCTGTTTTAAAAAATAGGTGAATAAGATTAAAAGCATCACTGAGCTTAAAAGCACAGCTTTATTTTATGGATAAAATCTATTTTTTATTCACTAGGTCCATCAAATCAACATCATTACCTAATAAGACATCTTTAGAGTTGATACGCCCTTCTTCTGGTCCATTTTCTAATTTTAAAACCCCTCTTGGGCATACTGCGGAACAAATACCACAGCCTACACAACTAGAGCGCACAATGTTTTCTCCTTTTTGTGCGTACGCACGCACATCAATGCCCATTTCACAATAAGTAGAACAGTTACCACAAGAAATACATTGACCACCATTGGTAGTAATTCTAAATTTAGAGAACAAACGTTGTTGAAAGCCTAACATAGCAGCCATTGGGCATCCGAATCTACACCAAACACGGTTTCCTAAAATTGGGTAAAACCCTGTTCCAATAACTCCAGAGAAAATACTACCAATTAAAAAACTGTAAGTGGTACGTAACGTTTCTGCTTTGAATATGAATATATTTCCTGAACCACTAAAAAAGTGCATTCCTATTAATACGGCAATAATAGTAAAGTATCCAATTGCACCATATTTTGCATCTTTGGCTAGTTCTTCTCTTTTATAAATCATTACCCAAGAAAAAATAGCGGTTAAAATAACAGCAACCCCAGATATAAACATGGTTTTTGTTAGCCAATATTTGCTAGTGTCATTACCTAAATAAGAATATATAACGGCTATGGTCATTACGGTTACAAATACTACCACACTGTGTACTACCCAACGCTCTACCTTCCAGGCAAATTTAGATTTATCACTTAATTGACGAAAAGAATCACCTGCAGTTTCGGCTAAACCACCACAACCACAAACCCAAGAGCAATACCATCTTTTACCATATTTATAGGTTAAAAAAGGAGAGATTACGAAGATAGATATGATGCCAAAAAATAACATGGTCATACCTACACTACCAGAATCTATAAAACCATTAATACGATAGCGCTCAAAGTTGTAATAGTTTAAGGGCCACATATTTTTTAAATCGTAATACGGTAAATCGCCATTTAAACGCGCCATGATTTCTGGAATGAAAAAAGCGAAAGCAGTTTGAAAGAACATAACACTTACAGTTCTCAATTGCTCATATTTGTTATGGCGATATTTCCAAATAAACTTGGCGCCGAAAGCTAAAATAGCAACAGTATACATGGTTCCGTAAACAAACCATTGACTGGCAGGGTTGCCGCTTAGACCTTTGCTTAAAGGATCAAATAGGGCAATTAATCCAGTATTGTCGCCATCTTTTACGAGACCGAGGTATTGTGGATAAAAATATAGTACAATGTAAAAACCTGTTAAGGCTATACCTGCCATCCAAGCAAGTACACCACGGCTAGAAATAGATTTAAACCAAACGCCATCATTCTTAATGCCTTTGTGCTTATGTGCATATGCGGCTTGTGAAAACCAAATGATACCCGCAAAAATGGCAACAATAGAGATTGTTAGCCATAGAGCCGTATTGCCAAGGTTTAAATTGAATAATTGTAGAATGAGAATTCCCAGACCGATCATTCCTGTGACTACTGCCAATTTTTGGCCTGTATTTAATGCTTTAGGCGGTTCTCCCGCAAGAGACATACTTCTGTCAAAATTACCCATAGTAGGTGTTGTTTGTTTTTTGTTGTTTAATTAGGCGATACTGAAAATACGTTTCCAGCTTTTTTTCTTAGGACTAATGTTCTTATTAAAATCAGCATTGTATTTAGCGACAATTTCATCCTCATAGAGTTTAAAGAACTCAGGATCGAAATTGGCATCTTTTAAATAGGTCATTACATGGTCAATATCTTTGTTTTCTGTTAACCATTGATCAAAAATTTCATGTCGCATACGAATACCAAAGGTGTTGATGCCTAAGAACTGATGACTGTCTTTATCAAATGCAACTGTTATACATATTTTTTCAGAAGCGTGGCGCCAGTGAAAATGGTATTCATTATCTTTTTTGCTACGTTCGCTAAAAACCCAACCGTAGGTTTGGTATTCTACATCTAAAAATTTAGCGGAGTTGAACCAATGACCAGGGTTGTATTCTCTTGGTTTACCGCAAATAGTTTGTGCTAGAGCTTCGCCCATCATTCTACCGGTATACCAAACAGCTTCAATTGGTCTTCTGCTACCAATACCTTCATGTTGCTCTGCGCAATCACCAATTGCGTATACATCTTTTACGTTGGTCTCTAAAAAACGATTAACCTTAACACCTCTGCCTAATTCAATGCCAGAATCTTTTAGAAAATCGATATTTGGGGCTACACCTGCAGTTAAGCCAACTACATTACATTCAATGGTTTCGCCTTTATCTGTAACTACAGCTTTTGCACGCCCATTTTCATCAGAAATTATTTTTTCCAGGTTGGTGTCAAGTTGTAGATCAATATGGTGTTCTAGAATATGCTCGTTGATCATGGCAGATTCTCCAGCGGGTAAAACACCGTTCCAAAAGCTTTTTTCACGTACTAAGAAAGTAACCGGTATTTCACGAGATCGCAACATTTCTGCCATTTCTATACCAATAAGTCCGCCGCCAACAATAACAGCGCGGTTACATGCCTTATTATTAGGTGCATTTTTCTCAAGCATCTCTAAATCTTGTTTAGAATACAGACCTTGTACACCTTTTAAATCTTGACCGGGCCAACCAAATTTGTTGGGTTTAGACCCAGTTGCAATGATTAGTTTGTCATATGATATGGTAGAGCCGCCTTTTAAAAGAAGCTTCTTAGAGTCGGTTTCCACTTTTTCTACAAATCCGTTGACGAGGTCTATTCTGTTTTTCTTCCAAAACCAATTCTCGTAAGGTTGTGTGTGTTCAAATTTCATGTGCCCCATGTATACATACATTAATGCGGTACGGGAAAAGAAGTAGTCACTTTCTGCAGATATAATGGTGATTTTTTTGTCTGATAGCTTACGAATATGTCGAGCTAAAGTGACCCCAGAAATGCCATTGCCAATAATTACTATATGATCCATAAAATGCTTTTGTTGATGGTTGTGTCGGTAATAAAGGTAAGAACTTAACAGCTTACTTTTAATTTAGAAAGATTATAAACTTGTTATAACTCTGTGATACTTTTAAACGTAGTTTGCGTTTTAATCTTATTAAAACGGATTTGTAACATACAGTAAATCAGTATTTAATTGGCTTAAAAATTTTAAATAAAATAAATTATTTTTTTTGAGAACTGTATGTTTTTGTAAAACGCCACGACCGAAACAATCTCAAAAGTGATACTAAAATTAAAATAAGATGAATAGAATTTTTATACAGACGTTGTTTTTCCTTTTTATAGTTACCAGTGTTTCTGCACAAGATGTAGCTACGTTTTTTGGCAAGAGCGATAGTTTTTTTAAGGAATATGTTGTTAATGGTAAAGTAAAGTACGCAGCTATTAAAAGTAATCCCGATGTTTTAAACGAAGTATTGAATTCCGCTAAGGGCGTATCGGTTTCTAAATCTAATGCCACAACATATCAAGCTTTTTGGATCAATGCTTATAATCTACTTGTTATAAACGGTATCGTTAAGAATTATCCTTTAAAATCTCCTTTAGATGTAGCGGGTTTTTTTGATAAAACAAAATATGAAGTTGCAGGGAAGTCCGTAACCTTGAACGGAATAGAAAATGATTTGTTAAGAGCACAGTTTCCAACTGAGCCAAGATTCCATTTCGTATTAGTATGCGCAGGTTTAGGGTGTCCCCCAATTATAAATGCTGCTTACAAGCCAAACCTATTGGAGGGTCAGTTACAGAAGCAAACCGTTTTGGCAATAAACAATCCTAAATTTATAAAAGTAAACAAGACCAAAGTTCAGATTTCACAATTGTTTGAGTGGTATAAAGGAGACTTTGAACAAAATGGAAGTACTGTAGATTTTATCAATACCTACAGAAAAGAACAATTACCAGACAATGCAAAAGTTTCTTACTACTCTTATGACTGGTCTTTGAACGAGGCTAAATAATCAACTAAGAATTTTAAAAACCTAAAAATGAATATTTTAACTAGAAATTTATTTCTTGCAGTGGCTTTTTGTGCCCTTTTTGAAGGATATAGTCAAGATAGTTTGCAACAGAAAAGTAATATACAGCAGTACACACCATCTAAACTGGTAGGTCAAGGTCAGTACGATGTAAAGTGGTTTAATAATTTATATACACAAACTGAAAGCACATTTACAGAAGGAGAAGAGCCAAGACAAACTTTTTTCACTTCTACTTTAGAAGGGTATACCGGTGTTGGCACCAATAAACGGTGGAATGTTGGTGCAATTTTAGAATTCAGGTCAAATGTAATTGGTGATAGAAGTGCATTAGATGTATTTAAATTTGATGGGGAGAACAACACTGCTAGATCAGGACTTACATCTATTGCGCCATCTGTGAAATTTGTGCCTATCGCATCGGTAAGTAATTTTTCTGTCCAAAGTTCATTTTTTATCCCATTGGTAGATAATGAAACTGAAAACGGAGTGTTTTTAGACCAAAAAGGATATATCTGGCAGAATAGATTCTTTTACGACTATACTTTCCCAGGCGATAAATGGCAGCTTTTTAGTGAAATCAACTCAGAATTAAGTTTCGGGGATAAGGAAGAAAGCTTCGCTAACAACAGTTTAAACCTTAGTCCAGGTTTATTTCTTAGTTATTTTCCCTCAAATAAGTTTACGATTTTGGCATTGGCGCAACATTCGCAACGTTTAGATTTGGGAAACAATTTTACACAAGATTTTACAGCTTTGGGCGGCGGGGCAAAATATCAATTAACAAGTGCCTTGAACCTAGAAATACTGTATACCAACTTTGTACGTGGTAATAATACAGGGCTAGGGCAAACCTTTAATTTAGGTTTGAGAGGAATTTTTTAAATAAATAGTTTGAGTGTTCTTGAAAGAGCCTTTTGTTCTAATAAACAATTAGGCTCTTTTTTGGTTTTTGTAGTTGTGCTTTAACACAATAATTGATTACACCCATAATTTATTCTATATTGAAAACCTTAGCTCTAAATTTATATAGGTTAAGATATGAGTATTTGAAAAAATGAATACAAAAACGTTACCATTTCTATTGTTAATGCTTGTCAGTTTCATGATGAAAGGGCAAGAATTGACGGTGGCAGAATTGCACTTTTCTGGAGCAAAGCAAACCAAAACATCTTTCATTGAAAACCTTGTAGATGTACAGAAAGGTATGAAGTTAGATTCTGTACTTATAAATAGAGATATACTTCGTTTAAAAAGGTTGCCCTCTATATCTCATGCTTATTTTAACGTCACTGTTTTACCGAATGAAACCTGCAGCTTAGAGTATGTAATTGAAGAAAACTTTACATTAATTCCGTTCGCAAATCTCTTTAGTTCATCAAATGACAATTTTGCTTTTAGGGTAGGGCTGCAAGAGTTCAATTCTTTTGGGCGTAATATCACCTTGGGAGCCTTCTATCAATATGATAATTATAGCTCGTTTGGGTTAAGTGTTAGAGCGCCGTACCTGTTTTCTAGTAGGTTAGGTTTAGCAGTAAATTACAATGATTTTACGACCCTAGAGCCTGTGTTTTTTCAAGATGATACTGCGGACTATAAATATAGCAATACCGGTTTTGAACTGTTAGGGCTGTATGAGTTCAATTTTAAAAATAGAATGGAGTTGGGCTTTAGTTTTTTTACAGAAGACTACCAGTATGTTGAAGGCGCAACCGGTGAAGGTGTTCCATTGAATTTAAATGTTGATAAGCACTTGCTTAAGCTCATTTATGATTATAACAGTTTGGATTATTTCTATCATTATTTAGAAGGATTCAGAAGTCAGTTAAATTTGCAATATGTAGGTAGCGCCGATACAAATTTACCGGAGTTTATAATAGGGTTTAATGATTTTACCTATTTCAAAAGAATAGGTGATAGGGGTAATTGGGCAAACCGGCTTCGTTTAGGTCTGGCAAGTAATGTTGATAGCCCGTTTGCGCCATTTACGGTAGATAACAATTTAAATATTAGAGGTGTTGGTAATTCTATAGATAGAGGTACGGGTATGATTGTTTTGAATACAGAGTATCGTCAAACCTTTATTGATAGAAATAAATTTGTATTGCAAGGCAACATATTTGTTGATGGCGGTACCTGGAGAAACCCCGCTGGTGGTTTTGATGACTTATGGAATAGTGAAAATATAAGAATCTACCCAGGAGTTGGGTTGCGATTTATGCACAAGCGAATATTCAATGCTATTTTTAGAATAGATTACGGCTACGGAATCACTAAAGATGGGGACAATGGAATTGTCTTTGGTATTGGACAATATTTTTAGCAATCTTTGTGCTGAATTAGAGGTCATAACTGTATTATGGCATAGACATTGTGCTTTGTAATGAGATGAAAAACAAGAACTTTTTAGGTGTAATATGTTTGTTTTTAGGTGTTTTTTGCTTTGGGCAAGATTCGCTTAAGACGATGACGGCAGAACCTGGCGACGGAATTTTATCACTGTTGAGGAAACAAGGAGTAGATCCGTATGAGGTGTTTGATGAATTTGTGGCATTGAATACCGATAATTTAAGAGACAGTGTTCACTTAATTGCAGGTAAAACTTATGTGATGCCGCTAATAAAGTTAGATACTGTTGCTATTGTTGATTCATTGCAGATTCAGGCGAAAGAAGTAAAGGAGATAGAACGCACTTCTAATGATATATTCGGTGAGAAATATAAAACCGTACTTACAAAAAGTAAACGCTTAGAAGGTAATGTGTATTATTTGGTAAGTGGTCATGGAGGTCCTGATCCAGGGGCTATGGGTATGTATGCTGGTAAGGCCATAGCGGAAGATGAGTATGCTTATGATATAACATTGCGTTTGGCAAAAGAATTAATGTCACATGGTGCTGAGGTGTATATCATCATTCAAGATGAGAACGATGGAATTAGAGATGAACGTGTTTTAGAAATTGACCATGATGAAGTAGCGTATCCAGATAAAACAATTCCTTTAAATCAGTTAGCGCGATTAAAACAACGTGTAGATATTATTAATGATCTATATAAGGATAACAGAGGAAAGTATCAGCGTTTGATCGTGACCCATGTAGATAGTAGAAGTGAAAATCAAAATATAGATGTTTTCTTTTATCACCATGAGAAAAGTAAGAACGGTGAAAAACTAGCGGAAAGTATTCATAAAACTTTCGGAGCCAAGTACAAAAAATATCAGCCTAATAGAACCTATTCAGGAACTTTTGAAGATAGGACATCGCTATATTTGGTAAAGAAGACCCATCCTGCCATGGCATATATTGAGATAGGAAATATTAGAAATAAAAAAGATCAGGTCAGAATTCTTGATCCGGATAATCGTCAGGCGCTTGCCAAATGGATCAGTGAAGGTGTGTTGTTGGATTTTGAGGGAGAATAGGTTAGGCAGCTATGTGTTTTAAATAATATTGATAAAGTTCTGTTGGTTTAGCGCCTAAATGATGTTTTAAGTGAATCATGCCAAAATGATACTGTAATCTAACCGTGCCTCGTTCTTCATACCTTCGTACAGAGGTAGTAATAGCAGAAGAAATAATTTTAAAAGGTTTTAGTTTGTAAACTCTTTTAATAAATTCATTGTCTTCATATATAACATAATTTTCATTGAAGCCGTTGAGTTCGTGAAATAGTTTGCTGGTGATAAATAGTGATTGATCTCCGCCACGACAAATTTGATGGTTAATTTTTGTGCACCAGCTAAAGAATTGTAAAAAAAGACTATTGCTGTTAAAGCGCATTTGAAAACAACCTACCTCAAAACCTTGGTCAATTTCATTTAAAATATCGCTATCAAAATCTTTTGGAGGTAAAGAATCTACATGTAAAAAATAAAGGACATCGCCAGTAGCTTTTGCTGCGCCAAGATTCATTTGTTTTGCACGTCCTTTGTCGCTGTTAATTACTATTGCTCCATGTTTTTGAGCATTAACAACAGTACGGTCGGTACTACCGCCATCAACCACAAGTATTTCTTTTATACGGTTGCTGCCCGCATTGGTAGAAATGGTAAAAAGTACATCTTTAATGTACTTTTCTTCATTCAACACTGGAATGATAATACTTATGGTTGGCTGGTGAGTACTCATAAACTATGTTTGTTTTTATGTAGTAGAATACCAGAAATCCTTACAATTGCTTAATTAATTCTTGAAATAACTTCACCATTTTAGGTTCTGTTTTTTCGGCTATAGAAATAATTTCGCTGATATCAACGGGTTTTAGATTGTCTGGGTCGCACTCGTCTGTCAAAACAGAAACGGCAACAATAGGTAACGATAAATGATTTGCAACAATAACTTCAGGTACGGTACTCATACCTACAGCATCTGCCCCAATTAACTTGATCATTCTGTACTCTGCCCTAGTTTCTAGTTGAGGACCCACAACAGAAGCGTACACACCACTTTTTAATGATATATTGTGTTCTTTGGCAATAGCGGTCAATTTGTTGCGCATATCTACATCATAAGGTTCTGACATGTCTGCAAAACGCTCTCCGAATTCACTAACACCTTTAAATGCTAGGGGAGAACCACCTTGCAGGTTAATATGATCCTCAATCAACATCATATCACCTTTTTTATAATTAAGATTTACTGCACCGGCTGCATTAGAGATAAACAGTTTTGAAATACCTAACATGTGCATTACACGAATAGGGTAAGTAATGTCTAAAAAGTCATAACCTTCATAAAGGTGAAAACGACCTTGCATAACAACTACTTTTTTTCCGGATATGGTTCCATATACTAATTTACCGGTATGAAATTCTACGGTTGCTAAAGGAAAAAATGGAATGTGGTTATAGTGTGCGTCAATAGGGTCTTCTACGCTATCTACTAGTTTACCTAATCCTGTACCTAGAACAATACCTATTTCTGGATTGTCAAAACCTTTGTTTTTAAGGTAGTTTACAGATTCTAAAAGTTCATCTTTCATCATAAGTTCATATGTTTTAAAAAGGGTTTAAAGGCGTCAACATCCTTTATGTCCTCGTAATAATCTACATCGTTTTTTGTTTCTAAAAGAGCGGTAGTCTCATTTTTAAGGTCAGCTAAAGTATCTTTTAGAACAGTTTCTGTGCCCCAAGTTTTATTTTTAAAAAGCGCGGGCATAAATTTTTTCATACCAAGTAAATAGTATCCGCCATCTTCAGCAGGTCCTACGACAAAATCATTTTTCTCTAAAGATTTAAAAGCATTTTCTAAATCTTCTTGAGATAGGTCTAGCATATCGCTACCAATGATAATGATTTTTTGGTATTCGTTTTGAAAGCCTTCTTGAAAGGCATTGGCCATACGAATGCCTAAGTCTTCACCCGCTTGAATTTTTTTATCAAATTTCTGGTTGTCCCAAATATCGTTTTTCCAAATTTCTTCAGAATAATACACCTGTTTTTCTGCATATAAATTTTTGGTGATAGACACGGTGTGGTCTAATAAAAACTTATAAATATCATATGCTGCTTGGTCACCAACGGTAACCGCTAAGCGTCTTTTACCTTTGCCCAATTCTGGGTTTCTAGTAAAAATCAGCAAAAGATTATTTGAATTTGCGAGGGTAAAATCAATAATTTTCTCGTCTTTTTCAGTCTTGTTGTTCAGTAATATTCCCAATGTAATTTCTTGATTTTTCTAACTCCTAGTTAGTATACTTTAATTCCTTCATGTAAAAGCTTGCCCCAATGTTTGCTAAAAGCGTGAACACTGTCGGTAGCAACTTCTTTGTCGTTAAAAACTTGACCTCCTTTATTTTTCCAATCAAAAATGCCGCCGTGCAAGTTTAAAATTTTGGTATATCCTAATTCTTTTAACTGTTCGCCAATATCTTCTGATCGTACCCCAATAGAGCAATAAACAATTATTGGTTGCGATTTGTCAGGTATAGTTTCTAATACCTTTTTCTCGTTGAATTTTTTATAACCTACCCAGATAGCATTTTTAAGATGACTGACTTCGAATTCTTCTTTTTCTCTAGTATCTAAAAAGGCAATAGAATCTGTTTCGGGTAAATTTTCAAAATACGCATAAGGTATAGTGCCTTGGTTCCAGGTGTTTAAAGTTTTGGTGATTTTGTCTTGCCCGAAGCTATCTTTAGGGAAAGATAATAAGACCAAAGAACAGAATATTAATTTAGAAATTAGTATTTTCATTGCTACAAATGTACTATAATTACTAATGAAGAAGTATCTGTATAAAAGTGAATTTATGGTTAAAACTTTACAAAATAAAGGTTTACAAGTATTAGTTCTATTAACCGTTGTTCTAATGTTTAACTGTAAACAAGAAGTAAAACAAGATGTTGTCCAAGAAGATTTAGAACCAACGGGGTATTATGTTGAGCCTTACAGATCTCAATATCATTTTACACCGGAAGAAAAATGGATGAACGATCCAAACGGACTTGTTTATAATGATGGTGTATATCATTTATTTTATCAATACTATCCGGATAGTACCGTTTGGGGCCCTATGCATTGGGGGCATGCGGTAAGTGAAGATATGATGGAATGGAAACATAAGCCAATTGCACTTTTTCCTGATGAGTATGGTCTAATATTTTCAGGTAGTGCCGTAATGGACCACAATAATACTTCAGGATTTGGTACGGAAGACAAAACTGCAATGGTGGCAATTTTCACCTATCATGATATGGCGGGTGAGCAAGCTGGTACAAAAGACTTTCAAACACAGGGTATTGCCTATAGCTTGGATAATGGTGATAGTTGGACTAAATATGATGGAAACCCGGTTATTGGCAATACGGGAATTAAAGATTTTAGAGATCCAAAGGTTTTTTGGAATGACAAAGCTGAGGTTTGGACTATGCTTTTGGTAGCAGGAGACCATTTACAAATATGGAATTCTCCTAATTTAAAAGAATGGAAAAAAGTTAGTGAGTTTGGTAAGGACCAAGGAGCACATGGTGGCGTTTGGGAATGTCCAGACCTATTTCCGCTACAAATTGAGGGTACAGATGAAGTGAAATGGGTGCTTTTAATAAGTATAAACCCAGGTGCGCCAAATGGAGGTAGTGGTACACAATATTTTATAGGAGATTTTGACGGCACAACATTCACTACCGATCAAGTAGAACACAAATGGGTAGATTTAGGTAGAGACAATTATGCAGGTGTAACCTATAACGATGCCCCAAATGAAGAGCGTGTATTCATAGGCTGGATGAGTAACTGGGACTATGCAAGAGATACGCCGACAGAAAAATGGCGTAGTGCCATGACGGTACCAAGATTGTTGACCTTGCGTAAACTAGGTGATGAAGTAGCGCTGTTTAATTATCCTTTAGAAAGTTTTGAGAAACATGTTGCTCTTGCCTATCCTGAAAGTATAATAGAGATTCTGCCTACTAGAAAAAGAATTTTACCATTAAAATATGGTAATCAAAGTAAAACAAAATTCACTTTGTCTGTACCTAATGCTCAAATGTATTTTAGAAACAAAAATGGAGATAGTTTAAGCATAGATATTGATAGGGATAAAAAGATAGTGACTCTGGATCGAAGAAAATCAGGTAAGGTAGATTTTAGCGAGAAATTTGCTCCAGGTGTTCAGCAAATGAAAATTCCGAATATTCCTGAGGGTCCTATTGAGATAGTTATGCTTTTAGATCACTCGTCTTTAGAACTGTTTATAAATGGCGGGCAGTATGTGATGACAAATCAGATTTTTCCTAATGAGTTTTTTAGGGCTTTGACCATTGTAAATAATTCAGAAGAGAAATTAAAGATAGAAGATTTTACGGAGCATAAAGTGGAGCGTGTTTGGGATTAAGACGGTTTTTTTCAATAGATTCTTTTAAGGTGGACTATCCGTCTTATGGGAATAA
>NZ_JBDVOT010000005.1:0-4427 GCF_039968975.1 Maribacter sp.
AATGGGATTGGATATTGTTGATGTACCAGGTGTCACCGTAAATAGATTCTGTGCTTCGGGCTTAGAGACTATTGGTGTTGCCGCAGCTAAAATTCAAGCTGGTATGGCCGATTGTATTATCGCCGGTGGTGCTGAAAGTATGAGTTCTGTTCCTATGACAGGTAATAAACCAGAATTAAACTATGACTTGGCAAATTCTGGTCATGAAGATTACTACTGGGGAATGGGTAATACCGCAGAAGCTGTAGCACATGAGTACAAAGTATCTAGAGAAGATCAAGATAATTTTGCTTACAATTCACATATGAAAGCGTTAAAAGCACAAGCGGAAAACCGTTTTCAAAGTCAGATAGCACCTATTGAAGTTGAGGAAACATATTTAGATGCCAATGGAAAGAAAGCACATCGTAAATATACGGTTACCAAAGATGAAGGACCTAGAAAAGGAACTTCGGTAGAGGTTTTAAATAAGCTTCGCCCAGTTTTTGCTGCCGGTGGTAGTGTAACTGCTGGTAACTCATCTCAAATGAGTGATGGTGCAGCATTCGTTTTAATCATGAGCGAAGAAATGGTTAAAGAGTTAAATCTTGAACCTATTGCAAGATTGGTTAATTATGCAGCTGCAGGTGTACCTCCAAGAATTATGGGAATAGGACCTATTGCCGCTATTCCAAAGGCTTTAAAACAAGCAGGATTGAAGCTAAATGATATAGATTTAATAGAATTGAACGAAGCTTTCGCTTCTCAATCTTTAGCTGTAATGCGTGAATTGAACATTAATCAAGATATCGTTAACGTAAATGGTGGCGCTATTGCCCTTGGTCATCCATTAGGGTGTACAGGAGCTAAGTTATCCGTACAGTTATTTGATGAAATGCGTAAGAGAGATATGCAAGGCAAATATGGTATGGTTACCATGTGTGTAGGTACTGGTCAAGGTGCCGCAGGGATATTTGAATTTTTAAATTAAAATTTAGAAGCTAGAGAATAGAAAAGAGATTAAAGAATAATGTTTAATGGCTTTAAGGCATAACTATAGAAATTTGAAAATTTGGAAGTTAGGTATGGAAATAGCTAATGACATATCAGATTTATTAGTAAGTCTTCCTAAGCATGAAAAGTATGATTTAGGCTCACAAATGAGTCGATGTTCAATTTCAATCCCAAGTAATATAGCAGAGGGATCGGCTAGAACAGATAAATCGTTTAGTCATTTTTTAAATATCTCTTTGGGTTCTTCTTTTGAATTAGGAACACAATTATTAATTGCGAATAACAGAAATTATATAACTGATAATAAATTAAAATTACTTGAAGATAAAATTGAAGAATTTCAGAAAATGACAATGGGTTTTCAAAACAGCCTATCTTAATTCTCTTTTCTATTTTCTCAATTCTAACTTCTAAATACTATTAACAACATGAGTACAGATACAGCAAAAAAAGATATTCTTAGAGGAGGACAGTTCCTTGTAAAAGAAACCAATTGTGAAGACGTTTTCACACTTGAAGATTTGAACGAAGAGCAACGCATGATGCGTGAGAGTACCAAAGAATTTGTTGACAGAGAACTTTGGGCACATTGGGAGCGTTTTGAGAATAAAGATTATGCTTTCACTGAAGAAACTATGCGTAAAGCAGGTGAGTTAGGGTTATTGAGTGTTGCTGTACCAGAATCATATGGTGGTATGGGCATGGGCTTTGTTTCTACTATGTTAGTATGTGATTATATTTCTGGGGCTACTGGTTCTTTCAGTACTGCCTTTGGTGCGCATACAGGTATTGGTACAATGCCAATTACCCTTTATGGATCAGAAGAGCAAAAGCAAAAATATGTTCCAAAATTAGCTTCAGGAGAGTGGTTTGGTGCTTATTGCCTTACCGAGCCAGGTGCTGGTTCTGATGCAAACTCAGGAAAAACTAAAGCTGTTCTTTCTGAAGATGGTAAGTCTTATAGTATTACAGGTCAGAAAATGTGGATTTCAAACGCAGGTTTCTGTAACATGTTTATTGTATTTGCTCGTATTGAAGATGATAAAAACATTACTGGTTTTATCGTTGAAAATGACCCAAGTAACGGAATCACTTTAGGTGACGAGGAAAAGAAATTAGGTATCCACTCCTCTTCTACTCGTCAGGTATTCTTCAATGAAACAAAAGTTTCTGCTGAGAATATGCTTTCTACTAGAGGAAACGGATTTAAAATTGCAATGAACGCTTTAAATGTTGGTCGTATTAAATTAGCGGCTGCATGTTTAGATGCACAAAGAAGAGTAATTGGTGAAGCTACTAAATATGCTAACGAGCGTATTCAGTTTAAAACCCCAATTATGAACTTTGGCGCTATTAAGTCTAAGATCGCTGATATGGCTACCAGTGTTTATGTTGATGAATCTGCGAGTTATAGAGCTGCTAAAAATATTGAAGACCGTATTGCAATTCGTGAAGCTGAGGGTAATACACACCAAGAAGCTGAATTAAAAGGTGTTGAAGAATATGCAATTGAATGTTCTATTCTTAAAGTAGCTGTTTCTGAAGATTGTCAGAATACCACTGATGAAGGAATCCAAATTTTTGGTGGTATGGGCTTTAGTGCAGATACACCTATGGAATCTGCATGGAGAGATTCAAGAATTGCTCGTATTTATGAAGGTACCAACGAAATTAACAGAATGTTGGCGGTAGGTATGCTTGTAAAAAAAGCTATGAAAGGCCATGTTGATCTTTTAGGTCCTGCTACTGCTGTTGGTGAAGAGTTAATGGGTATTCCTTCTTTTGATACTCCAGATTTTTCAGAATTATTTGCTGAAGAAAAAGACATCTTAAAACGATTAAAAAAGGTATTTTTAATGGTTGCTGGTTCTGCCGTTCAAAAATACGGACCAGAACTAGAAAAACACCAACAATTAATGTTGGCGGCATCTGATATTCTTATTGAAGTATATATGGCAGAATCTGCTTTATTACGTACAGAGAAAAATGCAAAACGTTTTGGCGAAGAGGCACAAGCTACACAAATAGCTATGTCTAGATTATATTTGTTCAATGCAACTGAAACTATCATTAATAAAGGAAAAGAAGCTATTGTTTCTTTTGCTGAAGGTGATGAGCAAAGAATGATGCTAATGGGGCTTAAACGTTTTACGAAATATACAAACTACCCTAATGTAGTTGCCTTACGCACACAAATTGCGGATAAGGTTGCTGCAGATAACGGTTATACGTTTGACTAATTCAGATTACCTTTTGTTGTTTGGTAACTTGAATATTAAACCGTCCCAATTGGGGCGGTTTTTTTGTTTGGTAAACATTCATATTGAGACTACTTTTAAAGCATGAACAAGAAATTACTAGAACAAGTTTATAATACATCCGATTTTAATTCAAACGGACATCATTTAATTGACCAATTGACTTCACATTTAGAGGATAAGCTAAATGATTCTTCCCGAAATGCCATTAATTGGAACAATCCTGATAATGAACTAGAATTTTGGAGAAATTTTTTATCTAAAGGAGATAGTAAAGACTTGTTCAAAGAAATTACTAATAGAACTACACATATACACCACCCACATTACATTGGTCATCAAGTGAGTCCGCCTGCTCCAATAACCGCATTAACAAGTTTAATCAGCGCTTTGTTAAATAATGGAACAGCGGTTTACGAAATGGGAATGTCCTCAAATGCAATAGAGCGAATTATTATAGAACTTATATGCCAGAAAATTGGCTTCAATGATTTTTCGGGAGGATTTTTAACTTCTGGAGGAACCCTGGCCAACCTAACTGCATTGTTAAGCGCTAGAAAAGCCATTACAAAACAAGATATTTGGAATGAAGGCAGCAAAAATAAATTGGGAATTATGGTGAGCGAAGAAGCACATTATTGCGTTGACCGTGCAGCTAGAATTATGGGACTAGGTGAACAAGGCATCATTAAAGTACCTGTCACAGAAGGTTTTAGCATGAATACCGATATGCTAGAAACCAAATTTAAAGAAGCAACTGAAAATGGTATAGAAGTATTTGCCATTGTTGGTAGCGCACCTTCTACTGCAACAGGAATATTCGATAATCTAAAAATTATAGGTGAGTTCGCTAAAAAACATCATATCTGGTTCCATGTTGACGGTGCCCATGGTGGAGCGGGAATTTTTTCTAAAAAATATCAGCACACTCTTAATGGTATTGATAAGGCTGATTCTGTTGTCATTGACGGGCATAAAATGATGATGATGCCAGCATTGACCACTGCCCTTCTCTTTAATGATGAAGTAAACGCTAAAACAACGTTTAGTCAAAAAGCAGATTATTTATTGTCAGACTCTGAGCATGAAGATTGGTACAACTCTGGTAAACGTACATTTGAGTGTACCAAAAACATGATGAGTATTCACTGGTTTACGCTTTTAAAATTATATGGT
>NZ_JBDVOT010000006.1:0-3803 GCF_039968975.1 Maribacter sp.
TGCTAATTGCTAATTGCTAATTGCTAATTGCTAATTGCTAATTGCTAATTGCTAATTGCTAATTGCTAATTGCTAATTGCTAATTGCTAATTGCTAATTGCTAATTGCTAATTGCTAACAAAACCTCACCCTATATTGTTGTATTTTTGTACCCTACAAAAACTGATAAATTATGAGTACAACAAATCATATTAGCACAAAGTGGTTGGGCAACATGTCCTTTGAAAGTAATAACCCATCTGGGCATTCATTGAGAATAGATATCGCCAAAGAAGACGGTGGTGATGGTAGCGGATTTAGACCAAAAGCTTTAATGCTTTCATCATTGGCTGGTTGTTCAGGTTTAGACGTAGCGGCAATGTTCAAGAAGATGAAGTTAGAGGTAGATGAGTTTCACATTGAAACAATCGCAAACCTAACAGATGAGCATCCAAAGTTTTATGATAAAGTAGTTATTGAATACCATTTTCATGGTGAAAATTTAGCCGAGAAAAAACTACAAAGAGCAGTAGACCTATCCATCGAAAAATATTGTGGGGTAATGGAAATGTTCAGACAATTCGCTGAGTTAGAGATTAAGACTGTTTTTCATAAAAAGTAAACAAATAAGTGCAAGTTCAAGTTCAAAAATCAAGTTCAAATAAAAATTATGCCGGATAAAAAGTTTGACCTTGAAGATAGATTGGTGGATTTTGCAGCTAACATTGTACTTTTTTGTAAAGACTTACCATCTGATATGACCGGTCAGTATTATGGTAATCAACTACTAAGATCAGCAGGGAGTTCTGTGCTTAATTTTGGTGAAGCGCAAGGAACAAATACCGTTAAGGATTATATCAATAAAGCTTCTATATCTTTAAAAGAATTGAAGGAGTCTAGGGTCAATCTTAAGATATTGACTAAAGTAGAATACGGAGATTCATCTAAAAGAGTTGAAATACTAGATGAATTAGAACAATTAATAAGAATTATAGCAACAATCATTAAAAATAAAAAGTAACCAAAATTCAAATTTTAAAGGAGGTTTAAAGATTCTATTTAAGGGTTTTTGAACTTGAATTTGATTTTTGAACTTCCACTTGAACTTGTTTTTTGAATTTTGAATTTGAAGAACAGCCAACTGTTACTGAGAACTGATACTGAGAACTGCCAACTGAACACTGACTAGAATGCGCTGGACAATTAAACCGAAACCGAAACAAGAAGATATTGATACTTTAGCAAGTGCTTTAAAGGTCGATGATTTGGTGGCGCAGCTTTTATTACAAAGAGGTATTTCTACGTATGATGAGGCGAAGGACTTTTTTCGTCCGCAGTTAGAAGATTTGCACGATCCTTTTTTAATGAAGGACATGGATATTGCGGTGAACAGGATTGAAGAAGCCGTTGCTAATGGTGAGAATATTTTAGTGTATGGCGATTATGATGTAGATGGTACAACAGCCGTTGCTTTAATGTCATCGTATCTGTTGAGTTATTATCCTAACGTAGCCACATATATCCCGGATCGATATGATGAGGGCTACGGCGTTTCTTATAAAGGAATCGATTTTGCGGAGGACAACGGATTTACATTGATCATTGCATTGGACTGTGGCGTAAAAGCCATAGACAAAGTTGCCTATGCAAAAGAGAAAGAAATAGATTTTATCATTTGCGACCACCACAGACCTGGTACTAAATTACCAAGTGCAATCGCTGTTTTAGATGCAAAACGTGAAGATTGTTCATATCCGTATGATGAATTATGTGGTTGTGGGGTCGGTTTTAAATTGATTCAAGCACTTGGTTCACGAAGAGGAGAAACTATTGATGATGTTATTTATTACCTTGATTTAGTGGCAACTGCAATTGGGGCAGATATTGTGCCGATAACCGGAGAGAATCGGATATTGGCTTTTTATGGCCTGCAGGTTATCAATCAGCAACCTAGAATCGGGTTTAAAGCCATTATTGATCAGATTAATAAAAAAGAGCTCACCATTACCGATGTAGTATTCATTATTGCACCTAGAATTAATGCTGCCGGCAGAATGAAACATGGTCAATATGCGGTTAATCTTTTGACCGAAACCAATATGGATCAAGCAATTCAATTTGCTTCTGAAATTGAAAAATTCAATACAGATAGAAGAGGGCTGGATCAAGAAATTACGATAGAGGCACTAGGGCAAATTCAAGAAAACCAGGAGGAAGAAGGTTTCACATCCGTAGTGTATAAAGATTCATGGCATAAAGGGGTGATAGGTATTGTGGCATCAAGATTAACGGAAACGTATTATAGACCCACCCTAGTTTTTACCAAAAGTGGCGATAAGTTGGCGGCATCTGCAAGATCGGTTAGAGGCTTTGATGTGTATAATGCGCTAGAAGGTTGTGCTGACTATATTGAACAATTTGGAGGGCATAAGTATGCTGCTGGTTTAACCTTGTTAGAAGAACAGTATAACAACTTTAAGCATCAGTTTGAGAAAGTGGTTAAAGAAACCATAGATCCCCAAATGTTGATACCGGAGATAACTATAGATACGGTTATTGAGTTGAAAGATATTACCCCTAAGTTGATGCGTATACTTAAACAATTTGCTCCATTTGGTCCCGGCAATATGTCTCCTATATTTATGGCAGAAGATTTACAGGATACTGGGTATGCAAAGGGCGTTGGTAAGGAAGAAGCACATTTAAAAATATCAGCGGTACAACAAGGCAGTCATAAAATTGATGGTATTGGTTTTAATATGGGTGACAAATTACCATTGGTAACAGGTAGAAAGCCCTTTAACGCCGTTTTTTCTATAGATGAAAATGAATGGCAAGGAAATGTAAGCCTTCAATTAAAACTAAAAGACATTAAATGAGAATAGAGCATATTGCTATTTGGGTAACTGATTTAGAAGCAATGCGAACGTTCTATGAAATGTATTTTAATGCAGTAGCAGGAGATAAATACCATAACCCAACGAAAGAATTTACATCTTACTTCTTAAGTTTTACAGATGGAGCTCGTTTAGAAATCATGCATAAACCAAGTATACAAGTAGCCAAGAATAATGCTATACATACTGGTTTCATTCATTTTGCCATATCAGTGGGCTCAAAAGAACAAGTAAATATTTTGACAGAAAAGTTGAGGGAAGACGGATTCACAATTGCCGGTGAGCCTAGAACTACGGGCGATGGCTACTACGAAAGTGTTGTTCTAGACCCAGAAGGAAATCAAATAGAAATCACCATTTAACAATACTATTTATATTAGTTCTAAATAAGATGCATATATTTATACTAAATATGTAGATTCTTATGAATGATATCAACCCCATTTATCAAAATGATTTCGGAATAGCCTTTAAATGGAAAAAGGATAAACCTAGTCAGAACAATAAAGTACAAGTTATTTTTAGAGATATTGGACTTTTACTTACGTTAAGTGAACTAAGACATTTCTCTAAATGCATAGCAGATACCGTTAAAAGTGGAAAGAGTAATATATGTGGCGATTGTAAAACAAAAGATACGTGCAGATCTTTATTACTGAATACCCCTGCGCATCAAATTACATTTGCAGTTAGTTACCAAGAAGCCATTGAGGTCAGAGATTTAATAAACGGTACTTTATTTAAGCTAGAATTAGATTCTTTTTTCGGTGAGTTAGGTATTGGATAATTACGAACACCGGTATAATTTTAAAGGAGATTAATAAAGTATTCTGTATAAGTCCTGTTATTTATTAAATATCTTTGGACTCTATTTAGCGATAGCACTATGAGCGTTAATGACCCCTATGCTGCCTTAAGATTTAAGGA
>NZ_JBDVOT010000007.1:0-11792 GCF_039968975.1 Maribacter sp.
AACCATACGCATAACCATTGCAAAACGTCTTTCTAAATCTGATTGGCGAATAGCTTCCAATGAATCCTGACGAAACATCAGCTCTTCAATAATGGCATCATTCTCTGCCAACTTCATTTTCAACTCTTCAATTTCTTCATTCGTTGCAATGTTCTCTGGCTCATCATCATTTTGCACTAGATCATCTTCATAATCATCTTCTAACATTACCCTATCTTCTGTAAGGTTAGGTGTAAATGAATACGCAAATGAGATTTCATGGGTAACTCCAAAATTATCAAAATTGTTAGATAATCCTTTTTCCATAGTATAGCCTAGAGAAATTCTTTGGTTAAGATTAAAACCAACACCCGCAGCTGCACCATAAAAACTATCGTAACCACCTTGGATCCATCCTAATTTTGGAAGGTCAAGAATTAAACTACCGCCAAGGGTAACATCTTCTTCACCTACTTTTCTAACTCTTGCCAAAGGCATTAAACGCCCTTGTTCAAATATACCATCTTGCTTTTCAAACTGATGGGTATATTGTAAGTGCCCAGAATATGTTTTATCCTTAAACTCGGTTACAGATTCGCTTGTCTTTAAGTTGTAATCAAAAAGGTTTTCTGCAAACACCCCAACATCGAATTTACCATAAGAAAGGTTAAAACCAGGCTGAAATGATAGTAGGTTCTGATCTTGCAGTCCTGCTAAAAAAGGATCTTCTTCTACAGTAGAAGCTCTACCGTTATCAAAACCACTTTGGTAGTAAGAAACATTTGCACCAAAAGTAAAGTTACTTTTGTCGTTTAGTTTTATACCGTAGGCATAATTTGCCAAGACACCAAAGTTGCTTAAGATACCTTCTCTTTGAGAATATAAACTAAGACCTAAACCCGTTTTGTCATTTATACGACCACTATAGCTTAAGAAATAGTTTTGATTGTTATCATCAAATTGTACCGATTGGTTTCGGTGTAACAAGTTGATATATGACTTGTCCTCCCTTACCGTTGAAAACGTTGGGTTGATTAAGAATCTGTTGTATTTCAAAAGGTTCTGGGAAGGAACGTCATATGATACAAACGGATTATCCTCTTGCCCGCTAACCTTCATGATAGTCAACACAAATAACAATAGATATAAAACACTTTTCTTTAGCATGGTGAGCTTAACGTATTACTGTGATCGTACCTTGTTTAAGTACTTCACTGGCATTCCTGATCTTATAGTAGAATACCATGTTTTGTTTGGTGAACGCAGTAGTTGACTGCGGCCAGTTATTTTTATAATCGAATTCGTTTACAATTTCTTGACCTTGCTCATTGTAAATAATTACATTGACATCGGCCTTATTGGAATAAGAGTTAGGTATAATCCATTGATCATTGATACCATCTCCGTTCACGGTGATGACATTAGGCACTTTAAAGGTGTCTAAATAAGATACTTCTAGCTGTCTAACAATCTCGCAATTATCAATAGATGCAATCAAGGTATAGCTACCGGCTTCGGTAATTGTAACACTATCAGAGTTGCTCAATTCAGCAGCATTGGCATCTAACCATCTGTAAGCTGTACCGCCACTTGCAGTAACGGTTCTAGTTGTACCTTCTGGCATTACTATTTCTGTACCGGGATCAAGCGTAATTAAGTTTTCATCTAATGGTGTAACTACAATTTCATTAGAGATTAACGAACAACCATCTCTGTCAATTGCCAAGCTATATGTACCAGCGGTAGAAACCGTTAATACAGCATCTGTAGCATTAATAGATGCTCCGTCTAATTGCCACTCAAAGGTAGCAGAACTCAAGTCAGTAGTTGTGCTTAAAGTAATAGTTTCGCCACCACTACAGAAAACAGTTCCTGAACTTGTAATAGCCACCGTTTCATTAGTTAATAATTGGACCGGTAAAACATTTGAATCAACATCAAAACTACCAACAATCGCATTTAAATCGTAATCCCCATTTTCAGAGTTTGAAGCCAAACTAATACTGTTACTAGTTGCACCTGCTATTGCAGCGCCATCTTTACTCCATTCATATGTAAATCCGTCCAACAAAGCACTTGTTACATCTGTTATAGTACCGTCTGTTGCAACTGCATTAATCAACTCAACACCCAACGTAGTACTTGTAGTTTCACAAGATGTATACGCTTCGGTATAATTTATAATAATTTCGAAAGATGCAGGAGATACAACTGTAGTTATATCAGAGTTTTTAGAAGATACAGAACAAGCACCGCCTGTTTGAGTTACTTCAGCGTAATATTCGCCATCTTCAGTAATAGTAAGAGAACTACTTGTTTCACCTACAATCTCAACAGCATTTCTAAACCATTTATAACTTGGAGTAACTGCTGTTGTACTTACAGATAACACTTCGTTTTGTGTAGGTAATAAAACCATGTTGATTTCATTCTCTACCGTAACGGTATATAATTCTGCATTAGTTATGGTTACCACAGCCGATCTTTCATTACAGATACCTGTACCTGAAATCTCTACTGCATAGTTACCCTCAAAACCTGCATTCGAGGCATTCACGTTATATGAAGTTGAAGTTGCACCAACAATCTCAACATCATCTTTGAACCACTGATAGTTCCATGAAGCATCTGTTTGGTCTATAGTCAATGTTTCTGTATCTGTACTACATAAAGAAGTTTTGGTTGGGGCAGTAACTGCAATGCCGGTTCCAGAACCGCCAATAGTTACATCAACAATATTAGAATCTGTATTACCAGAACCAGTACATCTTGGTCCATAATCAATATATACATTGTACATACCAGATTGCGCAACGTTTAAAGTATGTCCGGTTTCACCAGTTAACTCCGTACCACTACGAAACCAAATATACTGATAGGTTTCTGGGTTGGCTATATTATCTACTTGTAAGGTAATAGCACCTGTGCTACATACTGTACCTGGAGGTACACCGTCACCTAATTCACTAATATTTAAATTAGAGGTAACATCCATATAATACATATTATATGCTTCAGATTCGCTACCTACCTTTACAGGGTCAGTACTACGAACTCTCATTTTATAACCTTGACCTCGGGTATCCGTTGGTATAGCAAAACTGGTATCAAAATCTTTGACATCATTTTTGTCGGTTATCGTCTGTAATGTCTGTGCATTAGCAAAACTACCACTGGCATCAGATAACTCTAATATAAATTCGTTGTCTGGGTTGGCAGTACCGATCCAAGTAATGTTGACGAAGTACTCATTAAATCCGCCATTTCCTGCACAAACGGCAGACCACGGGGTACTACCAGACAGGTTTGGATTGTCTGCAGGTTCAGGAGCATTGATGACTATTGCTTGCGCAGATAATTGAAATGCGCAAAATAGCATGGATAGTGCTGTAAATACGGTAAGTTTGTTCAAGGTTTTCATATGCATTTGTAGTTATGGGGGCCACTACGGTTGAAAAGTTGGTTAATAAGTTTTTTATAATCCCAACATTTCTTAGACAAATATGTTATTAAATACGACGAACTGGAATTTTATGTTGTTAGAAGGAAGATTTCTGTTGTGAAACTCATTTTATGTAAGGTGTGTTTTATTTAAACCAACCATTTAAGGCAATTTTGCTACTTTTGTAGCTTGAAAAATTATGACATGAGCGAGACAACGAAGTCTTTGAATTTTATTGAACAAATTGTTGAAGAGGACTTGGTAAATGGTTATACCAAAGACGAATTACGTTTTCGTTTTCCTCCAGAACCTAATGGTTACCTACATATTGGACACGCAAGTTCTATTTGCTTAAACTTTGGTTTAGGTCTTAGATATAATGCCCCTGTAAATCTGAGGTTTGATGATACCAACCCTGCAAAAGAGGAACAAGAATTTGTAGATGCCATTAAAAAAGATGTAGAATGGCTAGGTTTCAAGTGGGATACCGAACGGTATGCGTCTGATTATTTTCAGCAATTGTATGATTGGGCAGTAGAATTGGTAAAACAAGGTAAGGCATATGTCGATAATCAATCTTCTGAAGAAATGGCCGCTCAAAAAGGTACACCTACAGAACCTGGGACAAATAGTCCAAACAGAAATAGATCTATAGAAGAGAATTTAGAACTCTTCGAAAAGATGAAAAACGGTGATTTTGAAGAAGGAACTCACGTATTAAGAGCCAAGATTGATATGGCTTCTTCTAATATGTTGATGCGAGATCCAATTATGTACCGTGTACTACATAAAGCACATCACAGAACAAATACCGATTGGTGTATTTACCCTATGTATGATTGGACACATGGAGAAAGTGATTACATAGAACAAGTTTCACATTCTTTCTGTACGTTAGAATTTGCCATGCACCGCGAATTATATAATTGGTTTTTAGATCAAGTGTATGACAAAACTAAAGTAAGACCTAAACAGCGAGAATTTGCTCGAAGAAACTTGAGTCATACCGTAGTTAGTAAAAGAAAACTGGCACAATTAGTAGAAAAAGGTGTTGTCGATTCTTGGGACGATCCTAGAATGCCAACAATTTCCGGTTTAAGAAGAAGAGGGTATACCCCAGAATCTATACGCAATTTTACAGATACTATAGGTATAGCAAAAAGAGATAACTTAATTGACGTTTCTTTGTTAGAGTTTCAAGTACGTGACCATTTAAATAAAGTAGCTCCTAGAGTAATGGGTGTTTTAGATCCATTAAAAGTGGTAATAACGAATTATCCAGAAGGGGAAGAAGAATGGTTAGATGCAGAAAATAATCCTGAAGATGAAAGTGCCGGTTCTAGAAAAGTTCCTTTTTCAAGAGAATTCTATATTGAAAGAGAAGATTTTAGAGAAGAGGCTAACAAGAAATTCTTTAGACTAAAACTTGGAAAAGAGGTTCGTTTAAAGAATGCATACATTATTAAAGCTGAATCTTGCACAAAAGATACTGATGGTAATATTATAGAGGTACAATGTACTTACGACCCAAAAAGTAAAAGTGGTAGCGGTACTGAAGAAAGCTTACGTAAAGTAAAAGGAACATTGCATTGGGTGTCTATAAAACATGCTGTGGAAGCAGAGGTACGTTTATACGATCGTTTGTTTACAGATGAAAGTCCAGATACACATAAGGATAAAGATTTTATGGAATTTGTAAATCCAGATTCTTTACAGGTAATTACCGGTTATGTAGAACCTCATTTAAAAGAGGCACAAATTGGAGACCGGGTTCAATTTCAAAGAATAGGATATTTCTGTGTTGATCCAGATACAACTGCAGATAAATTAGTTTTCAATAGAACTGTTGGTTTAAGAGATTCTTGGACTAAAATTGCCGAAAAATAAAAGTATAATTATTCTCAATGGCATAAAAAATACCAATTGATATTTTTTATGCCATTCTTATTGTTTTAAGACTACCTCAACGGTTCTAAATATTTAGAAATACAAGTTGTTGGTTGATAATGAAAAATGCCTTTAAATCAACTTAAATTGCGTTTTAGAGATGCTTCAATCTTTAATTATCCAAAGTGCACTTATTATTTTATTATAGTATAAGTATTCCCATATAATTCCCTTCTTTTTCTAATCGCATTAAATTTAGAAAATTACATTTCATCGATCCATTAAGTAAAATGCCTTTTTTTCGTATGGAATGTTATTTCAACCCGTCTTAGTTGAAGTAACAATACATACTATGAAAAAAATTGCAACCTTATTACTACTTTTTATAGGTGCTACACTTTTTGCACAAGAAGTAAAAATTGACGCTTTAGAATTCTCAGGTTTAAAAAGAACAAAAGAGTCTTTTTTAAGAAGATTGGTAAAAACTAAAGAACAAACTATATATGATGTCTCATTAGTAAATGCAGATATTGAAAGGCTAAAAAGATTACCCGGTATTGCAAGTGCTACCTACGCCATTGAAAATAGAGACAATAAAAATGTTCTTATATATACTATTGTAGAAAACTTCACCATTATACCAGGTTTAAGGATAGCTACCGCAAATGACGGTAGTTTTTCATATAGAGTATCTGCCTTTGAATTTAATCTGTTTGGAAATAATCAATTATTAGGTGGGTTTTATGAGAAGAATATTTTCAACTCCTATGGTGCATTTTGGGAACATCCATTTTTATTTAGTGATAAACTAGGTATCGGTATCAATTACCAAGACCTTACCACACAAGAACCCGTTTTTTATGAGCAGGGAGAAAAAGACTATCGTTTTAATTCTAAAAATGCAGAGGCAAAACTATTGTTCTCTTTCGATTTTAAAAATGAAGCTGAACTAGGTGCATCTTTTGTGCAAGAATCGTATTTATTTGAAGGTGATAATGCGTTACCAAATACTCCGCTATCATTAGAAGCAAATAAATTAATCTATAAAGGTGTTTACCGTTTTGTAGACTTAGATATAGATTATCAATATTTTGATGGTATTATTAGTGAATTTACAGCTCAACATATTCAATTTTTAGATGGCGATGCCCCTGCAGAAACCTTTCTAAATTCGTTCTTATCATTTAGAAATGATTTAACATACTATAAAAAGATCCAAGATAAGGGCAACTGGGCAAGTAGACTTCGTTTAGCAGCGGCATTTGGTAACGATGATTCTCCATTTGCTCCTTTTACATTAGACAATCAATTAAACATTAGGGGCGTAGGTACCACCGTAGATCGCGGTACAGCGTCAATTGTATTGAATACGGAATACAGGCATACTTTATATGAAAAAGGCTGGTTTGTTGTTCAGGGAAATGCTTTTGTTGATGCTGGTTCATGGAGAAATCCCGGTGAAGAGTTCTCGCAATTATTTGATGGTACTTCTACCAAGCTATATCCGGGTGTTGGTTTTAGGTTTATCCACAAAAAAATATTCAATGCGGTATTTAGATTGGATTACGGCGTAGGAATTGGAAACGATGCTACAAACGGAATAGTCTTTGGTATCGGGCAATACTTTTAAATAAAATAGTTCAATAAAAAAGCCGCTACAGCAAATGCTGTAGCGGCTTTTATGTTCAAGAAATTACGTTTTAAGAATTGTCTGAATTACCTCTTTTCTTATTCACAATCCCTTTTTTTGCATTTTGTTCTTTCATAGCCTCACCAATTTGGTTAGATGCCGTAAAAGATGCGATCATATTATTCAACATATCACTACCTGCCTGTGGCGAATTAGGTAATAAAATAAGGTTAGAATTAGTTTCTTCACCTATAGACTGTAATGTATCATAGTGTTGTGTAACAACAATAAGGGCTGAAGCTTCTTGAGAGTTAATACCAACATTGTTTAAAACGTCTACAGATTCTTCTAAACCACGGGCAATTTCTCTACGTTGATCGGCAATACCTTGACCTTGTAATCGCTTACTTTCTGCCTCTGCCTTAGCTTTCTCCACAATTAAAATACGTGCAGCATCACCTTCAAACTGCGCAGCAGTTTTTTGACGTTCAGAAGCATTAATACGGTTCATAGCCTCTTTTACTTGGGCGTCTGGATCAATATCTGTAACCAAGGTTTTAATAATATCAAAACCATAATCAAGCATTGCCTCTTGTAGCTCAGATTTAACCGCAATGGCAATATCATCTTTCTTTACAAAGACATCATCTAATTTCATTTTTGGTACCTCTGCTCTTACAACATCAAATACATAAGAAGTAATCTGCTCATGAGGATATTCTAACTTGTAATATGCATCATATACTTTCTCCTTAATTACCACGTATTGTACAGATACTTTCAACTTTACAAATACATCATCTAAAGTCTTGGTTTCAATAATTACATCTAACTGTTGAATTTTTAAACCTATTCTAGCCGCAATTCGTTGTACAAAGGGAATTTTAAACTGAATACCAGATTGTCTAACACTAGTAAATTTCCCAAAGGTTTCTATTAAAACAGCGGTTTGTTGTTTTACGATAAATACACCCGATAAAATAGTGAAAATCACCAAAAACGCAATCGGAATCCAAATAAATGAGCCCATATTTTTTTATTTTATAGTTAATAATGGAAGATACTAAAAGCCTTCAAACTATAAGTAGCATAAGCTGCACATTTGTTACAGAATCATGGTATTAAAAACATAAATTGTAATATAACTTTGAGAAAATTAAAACATTCCCAATTTGGGAAACAGATTAAATACTGCTTTTAAGATCTAATGGCAGAAAATTAATGACATCTAAAAACTAGCTATATGTTACTATCTATACAGCCTAAACTACCCATGCGGAATAAAACCGTTACTAAAAATTACTATAACTATATAGATATTTTGGGTTTTAAAGAAGTGGGAGATAAGGATTATGACGAATATCTAATGGTGAAAAAAGACCATATTGAAATCCATTTTTTTCTGTTTAAAACTATTAATCCGAAAGAGAACTATGGGCAGGTTTATATACGTACCCAAAATATAGATAATTTATACCAATCGTTTTTAAAAAACAAAATAGCAATACACCCCAACGGAAAATTAACGGTTAAGCCTTGGAAACAAAAGGAATTCTCTCTTTTAGACCCCGATAATAATCTACTAACATTTGGGCAATCTTTACTTGAAATTTAAATTATATAAAACAAAAAGACCGCTCTTTCGAGCGGTCTTTTATAATACCTTCTAAGTATAAATTAAATATCAAAGCGATCTAAATTCATCACTTTAGTCCAAGTTCTACCAAAATCACGAACAAACTTTTGCTTAGCATCTTCAGTACCGTATACTTCTGCCAAAGCACGAAGTTCAGAGTTAGATCCAAATATTAAATCTGCTCTTGTACCTGTCCATTTAACATCTCCAGTTTTACGGTCGCTTCCTTCAAATACCGTATCATCATCAGTTGATGCTTTCCACGTAGTACCCATATCCAATAAATTAATAAAGAAATCATTGGTTAGCAAACCAGGTTTGTCTGTAAACACACCATTATTTGATCCGTCATAATTAGCACCTAATACACGAAGTCCACCAACTAAAACTGTCATCTCTGGAGCGGTAAGTGTTAAAAGGTTGGCTCTATCTATCAACAGTTCCTCTGCCTGAACAGATAATTTCTGTTTTGTATAATTTCTAAATCCGTCCGCAATAGGTTCTAAAGCTTCAAAAGACTCAATTTCAGTATTTTCTTGAGTAGCATCTGTACGCCCTGCATTGAAACCTACTTTTGTATCAAAACCAGCTAATTTAGCTGCATTTTCAACAGCGGCAGTACCGGCTAAAACTACTAAATCGGAAAAAGATACCTTCTTGTTACCAGGTTGGCTATCATTAAATTCTTTCTGAATTCTTTCCAAAGTAGAAGTAACCTTTGCTAACTGCTGAGGATTGTTCACTTTCCAATCTTTTTGCGGAGCCAAACGAACACGACCACCATTAGCGCCACCACGTTTATCTGAACCTCTATAAGTAGACGCAGATGCCCAAGCTGTAGAAACCAATTCTGCAGTAGAAAGTCCAGAAGCTAATAAGGTTTTCTTTAAATCGGCTATATCTTGATCATTTATAAGTTCAAAATCTACCGCTGGTACAGGGTCTTGCCAAATTAACTGTTCACTTGGCACTTCTGGTCCTAAATAACGCTCTTTAGGTCCCATATCTCTATGCGTTAATTTATACCAAGCTTTAGAATAAGCCTCTTTGAATTCATCTGGGTTTTCTAGAAAATTCCTTGATATTTTTTCATAAGCTGGGTCTAAACGCAAAGACATATCTGTTACCAACATAAAAGGCTGGTGTGTTTTTCCTGGTATATGCGCATCTGGCATTTCACCGGCACCGGCATCGCCTACTGGCTTATATTGCCAAGCTCCCGCAGGACTTTTTGTTAATTCCCACTCAAAACCAAATAAGTTTTCAAAGAAATAATGGCTCCATTTAGTAGGTGTTTGCGTCCAAGCTCCTTCAATACCACTTGTAATAGTATCTGCTCCAGAACCCGAGCCATAACTACTGTTCCATCCTAGACCTTGGGCAGTAATATCTGCTGCTGCAGGCTCAGAACCAACATACTTTTCTGGATCAGCGGCACCATGAGTTTTACCGAAAGTATGACCACCTGCAATCAACGCAACAGTTTCGTAGTCGTTCATTGCCATTCTTTTGAACGTTTGTCTAATATAATGAGCTGCTTCTAACGGATCAGGATTTCCATTATGACCTTCTGGATTAACATAGATTAAACCCATGTGCGCAGCACCAAGCGGATTTTCTAACTCATTGCCGTCTTCATCATATCGTTGTTTATTACCCAACCATTCTGTTTCAGACCCCCAATAAATATCTTCTTCTGGCTGCCAAATATCTTCACGACCACCTGCAAAACCGTACATAGGCAATCCCATACTTTCATGAGCAACATTACCTGTAAGTATCAATAAATCTGCCCAAGAAATTTTCTTCCCATATTTTTGTTTAATAGGCCATAACAATAAACGGGCCTTATCTAAATTGGCATTATCAGGCCAACTGTTTAATGGAGCAAAACGTTGATTTCCTGCACTTGCACCACCTCTACCATCAGAAATACGATATGTACCAGCACTATGCCAAGCCATACGGATAAAGAATGGACCATAATTACCGTAATCAGCAGGCCACCAGTCTTGGCTAGTTGTCATTAAATCTGTTAAATCTTTTTTAATAGCGGCAAGATCAAGAGACTTAAATTCTTCTGCATAGTTAAAATCGTCATCCATTGGATCGGCCATTTTAGAATGTAATCTTAAGATATTAAGATTCAACATATTTGGCCACCAGTCTTTATTCGTTGTTCCACCACCAGCTGCTTGATGCATTTCGCCATTCAAAAATGGACAATTTGCTGCAGCAGGATCATTTACATCCCAAGCTTCACCTTTACCGTTAGTACTACTCATGATTATATCAGTTTTTAATTGTTATTCTATTTTTATCCAAAACTATAAACATTCTATCTATTGATAATTATTTTATCATAGATAATATTTATAGCTCAATACTCTTGCCTCGTGTTACCTACCTATTTATTGTTATATATGTTATTTAAAATGCATCATAATCAGAATATCTTAAAGATATACACATAATTGCAGATTATGAAACTGCCTACATTAGATTTAATAATTTAGTAAAACAAACTAATGACACACCGATATGAACTTCATATATAAAAAAAGGTTTTCCCTTAGAAAGGCGATACACCCATTATTTAAACATAGTTACTTAACGTACATATTTTTAACTTTAGTGTGTATTTTCTTACAAAAACTACATTCACAGGAAATACCCAATCCAAATAAAGTTATAGGTTTTGAGATTGGTTCGGATTTTCACCTAGCTACTTACGAACAATCTATAGGATATTTTGAAAAACTTTCTGCCGCAAGTGATATGGTAGAAATAAAATCAGCTGGAAAAACTTCTGAAGGGAGAGAATGGAAGTATGTTTTAATATCAACCCCTGAAAACCTACAAAATATTGAACATTACAAATCTATTTCTCAGCAACTCGCGCATCCCGAGCACTTAACAAGAGAAATGGCAAAAAAATTGGCAAAAGAAGGAAAAGCAATAGTAGATATTAGTGGTGGTTTACATGCTTCTGAGGTAGCGGGAGCACAACATATTCTAACCTTGGCTTATGACTTAGTAAATAATGCAAACTCGGAAAAATACAGTGCTATTTTTGAAAATGTAATATTAATTCTTTGGCCTTCTTTAAATCCTGATGGACAAGATATCATTGCAAACTGGTACTCAGGTAATGTTGGTACACCTTATGAAGTAGACTCTACTACATGGCTATATCAAAAGTATGTAGGTCACGATAA
>NZ_JBDVOT010000008.1:0-4216 GCF_039968975.1 Maribacter sp.
CAATATTACCCGTACCGATAGAGGATGATATTTTATTCCATTGATTGTTTTCTAATCTATACAAAGCATCGAAACCTGCGTAAACTGATCCGTCAGAGCTTATTGCTAGTGGCGTAACCCAATTTCCTTCAATAGTATTACCATTAGCATCTGTAGGTGCGCCGACCACACCTACAGATTGTCCAGAATCTGAAGAAATGAATAAACTTCCTCCAAATTGAACAAATCCGTAGACAAGACTGCTATTGTTAGGGTCAATTTCGTAGTCCATTCCGTCACCTCCTGTAAAAACATTCCATTGTCCTTGATCACGAATAAAACCGGCATTATCTTGTAGTCCACCAGTTATTTTCTCGGAATCATTTTTAGCAACGGATATTCTGTAGAATTGACTAATAGAAATACCAGCAGTATAATCTGTAAAGGTGCTGCCACCATTTTCAGACATATAAATGCCACCGTCGCTACCAACATATACCTTGTTGTTAAAAATCTTAATGGTATGTATATCGGCATGGGTATAACCTTGGTCAGTAATATTCCATCTGTTTATTCTGATAAAGGTGTCTCCGCCATTGGTGCTTTTCCAAACATTTAAACAACCTGTATATATTTCGTTGAAATTTGTTGGTGAAACTTCAATTGCAAGGTCAAACCAAGCTTGGTTTGATTCGAATATATCTTGTTCACTTGCTGTTTTTGTAAAAGATTCTCCACTATCTAAAGATTTGTAAAGTCCGCCAAAGGCAAAACTATTACCTCCTGTTAGAGCTCTTAATACATATACACCTGAAGGGTTTGCTGCACTTGTTCCAATTACCAATCTCCCAGAACTGGCTGGTAGTCCATCTGTAATTTCAATAAAGGTGTCGCCACCGTCAGTAGATTTTACAAAAGTATTCGAAGTGACTGCGTATACCGTATTTGGACTATTTGGTTTAAGTTTAAAATCTTGAATATTCCCAGCTCTTTTGACCTCCCAAGTGGCACCTGCATCTGTTGATTTTTGAAGGCCAATACTAGTCCCTACCCAAATGATATTGGAATTTGTAGGGTCAATTGTGATTTCATTCATTAATAGGTTGATATTCGAGGTACTAGGGTTCAATCCTGTTTCATTCCAACTATTTCCTCCGTCAACAGACTTAAAAACACCTACACTATATGAATCAGCAGCATCGTCATCTCCTGTGGCTATATAAATTATTTGTGAGTTGTTGGGGTCCACAGCTATACCGGAAACTCCGATCTGTGGAAAGTCATCAAATAAGTTTACCCAAGATGAGCCTCCATCAATAGATTTCCAAATACCGCCAGCTGGCGCACCTACGTACCAAATATTTTCATTATTAGGGTCTACTGCTATGGCATTTACTCTACCTTGTCCAGAAAGTGCACCTGAGTAGGTGTCATGCGTAAATGGTCCTATAGAATTCCAATTTGCTGTAGGGTTTGTTTCTTTACCTATACTTTCCTGTTTACTCTTCCAAGAATCCCATAATTGAGAAGAAGTTGGTATTTTTCCGTTTTCATCTATATAATAAGACCAATAATTCTCCCATCTTTTATATGGTTTAAAACCGCTGCCTTTTTTAGAATAGTCTTTATTGCTCCAATATTGGTTGAATGCATTCGATATATCATATAAGGAATATGAATTTGTTGATGATTTTGAAGATTGTTGATTTTCATTCAAGTCTTTCATCCAAGGAGCTTTCTCGTTGAACTGGGCAGATGCCGTAATAATCGCTAAAAACGCGAAAACATTAAAAAACAGTACTTTCATTAACATTTTTTTATAAAAATCAGAAAAATATTTCTTTATATAATAAAGTTCTCAGTTAAATTTTAATATTAGTTTGGTAAACCTTTATATACAGGTTATTAAAGTAGCTTAAACTTTCACATTTACTTAGCAACAAAAAAATTAACTTTGCAAGGGTAACAAAGCTTCATGAAATATATAATTCTAGTTTTATTGTGTTTAACTGCTTCGGTTGGTTTAAGTCAGGATGTAATTAACAAGCCAGAGAAAAAAAGAGATTCACTTTCGCTTTCTAAAAAGACAAAGCCTATAAACCCAAAAGATAAATTACAAAATGACTCTATTGTTTTAACGATAGAAGATTATAAAATTATTTCATTTGAACGAGATACTACTTTTTTAGACACCACTCTAACTGTTCAAAAAGAGTACAAGTATAATTATCTGCGAGAAGATGATTTTGAATTAATGTCCTTCTCTAATATAGGGCAAGCATATAATGAATTAGGCGTTGATTTTGAAAGAGTAGTGAGTTATCCTAGTTTAGGCGCAAAGGCAAAAGATCGTAAGTATTTAGAAAAAGAGCAGATAAACTATTACAATGTTGCTACCCCAATGACCGAGTTGTTCTTTAAAACAACTTTGGAAGAAGGTCAATTGTTAGATGCTAATTTAGCTTTTAACACCTCACGTAGGTTGAATTTTTCAATAGGTTATACTGGTTTTCGTTCGTTTGGTAAGTATAATGATACGCAAATAGAATCTGGTAACTTTATTACGACCACAAACTACTTGTCTAAAAACGGAAGGTATGCATTAAGAGCTCACATTGCGGCTCAGAATATTACATCTGAGGAAAATGGAGGTTTGTCGGAAAAGGAAGAGCAGTTTGAGTCTGGAGATGATGACTTTATTAATAGACCAAGAGTTGATGTGTATTTAGATGATGCAAATAATAAAATTTTAGGGAAAAGATATTATCTGGACCATACCTATAAATTAGTTAGAACTCAGTTAGATTCAACTCGGTTTGAAAAAACATCCTTATCTCTAGGTCATACGTTTGATTATGAAACTAAATATTATCAATTTGTAGAAACAGCTAGTGATACCTTGTTCGGTGATGCTATATTAAGTGCTATTAATGACAAGGCTATTCTAAAGACATTTTATAATGAAGTAAATGCGGAATTTTATAATAGAACTTTAGGTAAGTTAACAGGTGGGATCAATGTATATAATTATGATTATTATTTCAACAGCCGGCTTACAGAAGAAGATGGTACTATTATACCGAGTAGATTGAATGGAACAGAGTTTGGTATAGTGGGTAAATATGAGAAACGCATTGGACAATTTGATTTCGATGCTGATTTGAAATATAATATTTCAGGCGATTTAGCGGGTAACCTTTTTAATGCGGCTGCGTCATATGCTATTAATAAAAATAATAAGCTGAAATTCTCTTTACATACTTCTAGCAGAATGCCAAATTTTAATTATTTGTTGTATCAAAGTGAGTACCTTAATTATAATTGGAACAATAGTGAAGTGTTCAGTAAAGAGAGGGCTAGTAGTTTAAAAGGCGAATTGCTTTCCAAAACATGGGGTAACCTTATGGTCAAGTATAGTAATCTAGATAACTATACTTATTTCGCGCCGGTTTCAGATGTTACCATTGGTGATGATATGGAAAATGCATTTATTAAGCCATTACAAGAAGGTAATAGTGTTTCTCATTTAAAGGTAAAATATGAAAAAGAGTTTAAAGTGGGTATGTTTGCTTTGAATAATACTGTAATGTATCAGAATGTTACTCAGGATACCCAGGTTTTGAATGTTCCTCAATTGGTAACAAGAAATACGTTATACTTTTCGTCAGATGTGTTTGAAAAAGCAATGTACCTACAAACAGGTATCACCTTTAAATATTTCACCAGTTATAACATGAATGGGTATAATCCTATACTTGGGGAGTTCTATGTGCAGAATAAAGAAGAGTTGGGTGGTTATCCTTTATTAGATTTTTTCATCAATGCTCGAATTAAACAAACTAGAATTTACTTGAAAGCAGAACACTTTAATGCTGCTTTTTCTGGGTATGATTATTATGCTGCGCCAAATTATCCGTACCGTGATTTCGTAATACGCTTTGGTTTAGTGTGGAATTTCTTTTCTTAGCCTTTTTTCAGTTTTTGTAATGCACTGAAAATGGGGTGGTTGTAAGTGTGTTTATGATCAACTAATTGGTTTTCATAATCTTAACTTTTCACCTGATTTTGTACTTCTGCAACCTAGTCAAAATCATGTAGTTATGATTAGGTCAAAAAACTTTCAATATTTTCTTTCAAAAAGTCTTGCGGTATTAGGAATAGTGTGTACATTTGCACCCCGCAAACGAGGAAGATAATATCAGAATCGGGAGTTGGAAAAGGTTCTTAGATATGTTGT
>NZ_JBDVOT010000009.1:0-21168 GCF_039968975.1 Maribacter sp.
GGAGCAAGTTATGGAAAAATGATGATGTGGTTTTTCCTTGTATCGGATGCGTTAACTTTCTCTGGATTTTTAGCAGCATACGGCTTTTCAAGATTTAAATTTATTGAAACATGGCCAATAGCGGACGAGGTGTTTACACACGTTCCTTTATTTCATGGTAATTACCCCATGATATATGTTGCCTTTATGACCTTTATTCTTATTATGTCATCCGTTACCATGGTATTGGCAGTAGACGCTGGTCATAAGATGAAAAAGAATGCAGTGACATGGTATATGTTCGCTACTGTAATCGGTGGTATTATATTCGTTGGTTCTCAGGCTTGGGAATGGGGTACTTTTATTAAAGGTGACTTTGGAGCTCTAGAAACTAAAGGTGGTAGAATTTTACAATTTGTAAAAGCTGATACAGGCGAAAGAGCAGCGTTATCTGATTTTGCAGCTTCTATACCTGGTGATAGAACTGTACATGAAAGAAAAAACGGAATTTGGTTTTATCAAGAGCCAGCATTAACTAGCGTTTCTTTAGAAGAGGTAGTTAAAGGTTTTAAAGCCGATTCTAATATCTTGATTAGAACTGAAGTAATCAATGAAGAAGGAGAAAAGACACTATTAGACAGAAAAGCTTCATTAGCTAAATTGGCAGAAGCAACACAAGTTGTTGAAGGTGCTAATTTGATTCATAATGAATACGGAAGTAGACTTTTTGCTGACTTCTTTTTCTTTATCACAGGTTTTCACGGTTTCCACGTATTCTCAGGTGTAGTAATTAACATTATCATTTTCTTTAATGTTATTCTAGGTACTTATGAGAGAAGAGGACATTATGAAATGGTAGAGAAAGTTGGTTTATACTGGCACTTTGTAGATTTAGTTTGGGTATTCGTATTTACATTCTTCTACCTAGTATAATCCTTATAGAAATAAACAGCATTACTGTATAAAGAATTTTAGATTAAAGTAAAATGGCAGACGGACATAAATTAGAAATTTTTAGAGGACTTGTAAAGTTCAAATCTAACACACAGAAAATCTGGGGAGTATTAGCTTTTTTAACCTTAATTACTGCTGTAGAAGTAGTATTAGGTATTATTAAGCCAGAATCTTTGACAGATACTTATGTATTGGGAATGAAGTTGATTAATTGGATCTTCATTATCTTAACTTTGGTTAAGGCATATTATATTGCATGGGACTTTATGCACTTACGTGATGAGAAGTCTGCGTTAAGAAGAGCGATAGTATGGACACCAATATTCTTGGTTATTTATTTGACATTTATACTTCTAGTAGAAGCAGATTATATTTATAACGTATATAAAGATGGCTTTATAAGCTGGAACTTCTAAGTTATAATTAACAGTATTAAAAGACGGTTTTATAACCGTCTTTTTTATTTTTGTATAGTTTGTAATTTAATGACTATCGCTATTGAAACTTCTGAATAGGTTTCAGTAATCAGTCTTCCTTATTTATGAAAAAGACTTTTGTTCTTGTTGTCTTATTTGTGCTACCAATAGTAGCATATTTATTCTTTGCCTCTGGCGTTACCAACTTTGGTAAATTGTCTCAGCTGACCAAAAATGTTGAGGAACTTCATTTCTCCGATCAAACTCAATTTAAAGATAAAATTACCATATTGGGCTTTTTAGGTTCTGATGTTGAAGATAGAAAGGGAAATGCCTTTAATTTGAATCAAAAGATATACAAACGCTTTTACGAGTTTACAGACTTCCAATTTGTAATGGTGGTGGCTGATGATACTAATGATGAAGTAGATGCACTTAAAAAAGAGTTGGCAACCTTAGCTGATAATGATAAATGGAAATTTGTATATGCTAGTGATGAAGAGATTAAGAACCTTTTCAATAGTCTTAAAACAGATATTGATTTAGATTCCAAAAACAGTACTCCTTATGTATTTATTATTGACAAGGATTTAACCTTAAGAGGAAGGTCTGATGATGAAGACGACGGTACCAAATATGGATTCAATTCTACTCTGGTATCAGATTTAAACAATAAAATGGTAGATGATGTAAAAATCATTTTGGCGGAATACCGTCTTGCCTTAAAGAAGAATAATGCAGAACGTTCTAAATAATGAATAAGAAATATACATACGTTTGGGTTTCTCTAATTGTTCTAATTTTTGGAATCATTGTAATACCAAGAATTGTAGATAGATTGTCTTCTGGTTCTGTTGTTGAAAATGACAGATTAAATTCAGAAAGTAAAGATATTGGAGGTGAAAAGCTAGGTTATATTTTGTTAGATGGTAAGCGACGTAAAGTCCCATCTTTTGAATTTATTAATCAAGACAGTGTTCTGGTGTCCGACAAAGATTATTTAGGTAAGGTCTATGTGGTAGATTTCTTTTTTACCAGATGCCCAAGTATTTGTCCTGTGATGACAACTAACCTAGTAGATGTACAAGAGCATTTTAAGGGTGCTAATGACTTCGCAATAGCATCATTTAGTATTACTCCAGATTTTGATACACCACAGGTTTTAAGAGCTTATGAAGAAAAGTATGGCATTAATGATTCAAATTGGAATTTAATGACGGGTGATCATGATGGTATTTATCAACTGGCAAATTCAGGATTTAATATTTTTGCTGCTGAAATGCCAGATGTCCCAGGTGGTTTTGAGCATTCGGGTTTATTTGCCTTAGTCGATAAAGAAGGTTATTTGCGATCTAGAATAGATGAGTTTGGAAATCCTATAGTGTATTACCGAGGTGCCATTTTGGAAGAAAAAGGGGTGAACGATCAAGGAGAAACCGAAGAAATTGGTATTTTAAAAATTGATATTCAGAAATTGTTAGAAGAATAAGGATATGCAAACTAGTGCTAAGGACGAGAAAAAATTTAATAGATTAATAACAGTAGTTTCTATTATAATACCAATTGTTGTGGCTATTCTTTTTGGGGTAAAATTACCCAATGTTGAGCCGCTTTCCTTTTTGCCTCCAATTTATGCTACTATAAATGGAATGACTGCAGTTTTGCTGTTAGTTGCTGTTTGGGCAATTAAAAATGGAAATGAAAAATTGCATCAGAATTTAATGACGACCAATATAGCTTTGTCTTTGATGTTTCTTGTAATGTATATTGGGTATCATATGACCTCAGATTCTACCAGCTATGGTGGTGAAGGTGCAATTAAATACGTGTATTACTTTATTTTAATTACCCATATTGTGCTGTCTATCGCATTAATACCGTTGGTTTTAAGAACGTATGCTATGGCGTATTTAAAGAAATTTGAAGAGCACAGGGCTTTAGCAAAGTATACATTTCCGGTGTGGTTGTACGTTGCTGTTACCGGTGTAGTAGTTTATTTAATGATATCTCCTTACTATGCATACTAAACAATTAATTTTATTGGTAGTAGTGATGTTTCTTTTAATTCCTATAGATGCAGAGGCGCAATGTGCAATGTGCAGAGCAGTTTTGGAAAGTGAATCTTCTGGTAAGGCTGCTGAAGGTATTAATAATGGTATTGTTTATTTAATGGCTATACCCTACGTTTTAGTAGCGGGTCTTTTCTATTTTATCTACAGGAAAATGAGGTCTTAAATCTTTTTTTATATTTTTTTACATAAATAGTGTAACAATCTTCTATTTGGTTAGTCTTATGATTGTGTGATAGTTGTATCACGCTCATCAATCAATCAAACTAATCAATCAATCTTATGTTCGACTTAGAACGTTGGCAAGAAATTTTCGATACTATTCGCAAGAATAAGTTACGCACATTTCTCACAGGACTTTCCGTTGCTTCAGGAATTTTCATTCTAGTTATTTTATTGGGTTTTGGTCAAGGCATGCAAAATGGTATCGCCAAAGAGTTTGAGCAAGATGCCGCTACAAGTGTGTGGGTTTGGCCCGGGGTAACCACAATTGGTTATAAGGGTATGAATCCTGGTAGACCTATTCAATTTCGTAATGAGAATTATGATATGGCGGGTACTTTGTTTGAAGATCAAATAGAGAATAAATCACCAAGGCTATTTGTAAGAGATGTATTTGTAAAATATGGTAGTGAATCTTTAGCTTATAATGTTCAAGGGGTTTCACATCAATTTCAGTTTATTGAAAATGAGTTTATGACGCTGGGTAGATTCCTCAATCAGCAAGATGGGGATTCTAAAGCGAAAGTTGCTATTATCAGTAACAAGATCAATCGCGAGGTTTTTCATGCGTTAGACAGCCCTATTGGGGAGTTTTTAGACCTCTCTGGCATTCCTTTCAAGATTGTTGGGGTTTATGGTGATATTGGCGGTGAACGTGAAGAGGATCGTATTTATATTCCGGTAAGCACTGCGCAGCAAGTCTTCAATGGCGCAGATTATCTAAACAATCTTTCTTATACACTGCCTCCGGTAGATGATTTTGAAACTGCCGTAGCACAATCCATAAAATTTAAAAATGAATTAAAATCGTATTTGCAGAATGCGCATACCGTTGCGCCAGAAGATACGAGCGCCATACAAGTATATAACCCAATGGAGGAAGCCAAACGTTTTTATGCTTTAATGGGCGGTATCAAATTTTTCTTTTGGTTCGTTGGGGTATGTACCATAATTGCGGGTATAGTAGGGGTAAGTAATATAATGCTTATTGTGGTTAAGGAACGTACAAGAGAGATTGGTATTCGTAAAGCTTTGGGTGCTAAGCCATGGTCTATTGTTGGTATGATTTTGCACGAAGCCATTTTTATAACTGCGATAGCAGGTTTTACAGGTCTCATATTAAGCATGGGTCTGTTAGAAATTGTAGGTCCGCATGTAGAGGTTGATTATGTTTTGAATCCCTCAGTGAATTTCAATGTCGCATTGACTACAGTATTTGTCTTGATTTTTGCTGGAGCGATTGCAGGATTTTTTCCAGCATGGCGAGCGGCTAAAATTCATGTGATAGAGGCATTAAGAGACGAGTAATAAATAAAAGTAAATGTATAATTAATTAAGATGTACCATGTTCAATAGAGACCGGTGGAAAGAAATCTTAGAAGTATTATCTAGCAATGTTTTTAGAACATTGGCTACTTCTTTTGGCGTGGGTTGGGGTATATTCATTTTAATTATTCTACTAGCGGCAGGTAAAGGTTTGGAGAACGGTATTCGTGCAGATTTTGGTGATATAGCCACCAATACCATGTTCATGTGGTCACGTAACACAACTATATCCTATAAAGGTTTACCAAAGGGTAGGCGCTTTAGTTTTAAATTAGAGGATGTACAGGCAATAAAAGATAACGTCCCTAATCTAAGATTCATTTCTCCCCGAAATCAATTGGGTGGATTTGGTGGAGGTAATAATGTGGTGCGTGGATTAAAGACAGGGGCTTTTAATGTTTATGGAGATTATCCTGAAATAATACGTCAAGAGCCTATGACCATAACTTCTGGGAGGTTTGTCAATCATAATGACATTCAAGACAAACGAAAAGTAGCGATTATTGGCGATGGTGTAAAAAATGAACTATATGACCAAGGTGAAACTGTGTTGGGTACTTATGTAAAAATACAAGGTGTAAACTTTATGGTGGTGGGTACTTACCAAAAGAAAGATGATGGCGGCGGGGAAGAAGGTCAGAAAGAAATTTATGTTCCCTTTACGTCATTTTCACAAGCTTTTAATATGGGCAATGATGTGGGGTGGATGGCAATTACCGCACTAGATGGTAATTCTATATCTAATCTTAAAGAGAAAATAGTAAGTGTTGTAAAAGAGAAAAGAAAAGTTCACCCCGATGATAAACGTGCCGTTGGGTATTTTGATCTGTACGAACAATACAATCGTGTAGAAAGCTTGTTCGGTGCATTACGTTGGGTCGCTTACTTTGTGGGTGTGCTGGTACTCTTATCGGGTATCATTGGGGTTAGTAATATAATGCTCATTGTAATTAAGGAAAGAACCAAAGAAATTGGTATTCGCAGAGCTTTGGGCGAAGCACCTTGGTCTATTAAAAAACAGATTCTAATGGAGTCTATTTTCTTAACTATTATATCGGGTATGATAGGTATTGTTTTCGGTGCGGCATTTATCTATGGTGTAAATGCGGTATTGGATTCCGTAGGTCCGGTAGACATGTTTGTAAACCCAAGTGTAAGTTTAGGTGTAGTGGTAAGTGCTTTGATTATTTTAATATTCTCTGGATTGTTAGCAGGTTTCATACCTGCGCAAAGTGCCATCAAAATAAGACCAATAGAAGCTTTAAGAACAGAATAAATTCATCAACAAAATATAACCAATCGCAAAATGAAAAAGTCAACAACAATTGTAATCCTGCTTATTATCGTATTAGCCTTCGGTGGCTCTATGTTCTATTTGTATTCAAAGAATGCCGAAGATCCTGTGGTATATGATACTGAAGAACCTACCAAGCAAACTATAATTAAAAAGACGATGGCTACGGGTAGCATTCTTCCCTTAGAAGAAGTGCTTATTAAGCCGAATATTTCAGGAGTAATAGAAAAGATATTTGTGGAAGGTGGGGACTATGTAAAGTCTGGCGATTTATTGTGTACCATAAAAGTAGTGCCAAATCTAAGTGCGTTAAACGATGCTAGAAATAATATTGATGAAGCTAAAATAAATTTAGATGATCAATTGCGAAACTTAGAGCGTCAAAAAGGATTGTTTGCTAAAGGTGTAATTTCAAAAGTAGATTTAGAACGTGCACAAGTAACGTATGACCAATCTAAACAGTCTTATGGTTCTGCCAATAAAAGATATGATATTGTGAAAACGGGAACTACATCCGGGTACGGTAATGCCGCTAATACGCAAATTAGAGCAACGGTTAGTGGTATGGTATTAGAAGTACCGGTTGAAGTGGGTAATCAGGTCATAGAGAGTAATAATTTTAATGAGGGTACTACTATTGCTGCAATTGCAGATGTAGATAAAATGATTTTTGAAGGAAAGGTAGATGAGTCTGAAGTTGGTAAAATAAAAGAGAATCTTCCGTTAGAAATAACTGTTGGCGCAATAGAAGACAAAGTATTCGATGCTGTTCTAGATTATATCGCTCCAAAAGGAAATGAAGAAAACGGAGCTATTCAATTCGAAATAAAAGGTACACTTAAAAAGCAAGATTCAATATTCATTAGAGCAGGGTTAAGCGCCAATGCATCAATTATTTTAGCACGTGCAGATAGTGTTTTGGCGGTAAAAGAAGCTTTGGTGCAGTTTGATGATAAAACCAAAAAACCATTTGTAGAAATTGCTACAGGTGATCAAGAATTTGAAAGAAGGGATATTGAGTTGGGTATAAGCGATGGTATTCATGTACAGATCAATTCTGGTATAAAAGAAGGTGAGAAAATTAAGGTATGGAATGAAGTAGTTCCTGATGAGCTTGCTGAAAATTAAAAACCAAAAAAAATAATTCAATTGATGTAACAAATAATACACAACATAGTCTAATGAATAGACAGTGTAAAAATTGTTCAAAACAACAACCAACATGATTCAAATTAAAGATCTTCACAAGTCCTATAAAATGGGCAAGAATTCACTTCACGTTCTTAAAGGAATAAATTTTAATGTTGAAGAAGGTGAGCTAGTAGCTATCATGGGTTCTTCTGGTTCTGGTAAATCTACCTTATTAAACATTTTAGGAATGTTAGATAGCTCAGATTCTGGAGAATATATTCTAGATAATGTTCCCATTAAAGATTTGAACGAAACCAAAGCTGCTAGATATAGAAACAAGTTTTTAGGTTTTGTTTTTCAATCGTTCAACCTTATCAATTATAAAAGTGCAGCAGAGAATGTTGCCTTGCCTTTATACTACCAAAAAGTACCAAGAAAGGAACGTCAAGAAAAAGCTTTGAAATATTTAGAACAAGTTGGTCTTAAAGAATGGGCAGGTCATTTGCCTAGCGAGCTTTCTGGGGGTCAAAAACAACGTGTGGCCATTGCTAGAGCATTAGCTGCCGAACCAAAAGTATTGCTTGCCGATGAGCCTACAGGTGCATTGGATAGTAAGACTTCTTATGAAGTGATGGACTTGATTCAGAAAATTAATGATGCGGGGAACACTATATTAATAGTTACCCACGAGCCAGATATTGCAGATATGTGTAAACGTATTGTGCATTTAAAGGATGGGGTTATAATAGAGGATAAGAAAATAGAACAAGTAAGAGCCGAACAATATGTTTGATAGAGACATTTGGCAAGAAATATACCATAGTATAAGCAACAACAAGCTTAGAACTTTCCTTACCGGATTTTCAGTGGGTTGGGGTATATTCATTTTGGTGCTGCTTTTAGCTTCTGTAAAAGGAATGCAGAACGGATTTACACTTCAGTTCAGTGATGATGCTACCAACTCTATTTTTGTAAGAACAGGTACTACGTCTTTAGCCTATGGCGGTTTTGAAGCCGGACGAAGAATTCAAATGACCAATGATGATATTGAATACATCAAAAGAAGCTTTCCTAATGATGTAGAATATATAAGTCCTAGGGTGTACCAAAATACATCGGCACGTTATAAAAGCGAAACAGGTAGTTACAATATCCAGGCGGTTTATCCTGATCACCAAGCTATTGAAAAGACTATTGTAAATAAGGGTCGATTCATAAATGCAAACGATTTAATGAATGCCTCTAAAGTTGCCGTTATCGGCAGAAAAGTAGAGGAAGATTTATTCAAAAACGAAGATGCCTTAGGCAAGTTTGTTGAGTTTAATGGTTTGCCTTTTAGAGTTATTGGTACGTTTACCGATGACGGTGATGATAATGCAGAGCGAAACATCTACGCGCCTACCAGTACATATCAAAAAATGTACGGGCAAACGGATCACATTGATCAGATTGCTTTAACCTACAATCCTAATTACGATTTAACAGAGGCCTTGGCATTTTCTGATCGATTAGAAAATGTTTTTAGAAGACGTTTTAAAATTGCTCCTCAGGATCAAGCGGGAATTAGAATCTTTAATTATGCAGAGGTTTTTGAAGATATCAGCAACTTCACGGGAGGTTTGGATATCGCAGTAATTATTGTGGGACTCCTAATCTTATTATCTGGTATTGTAGGTATCGGTAATATTATGGTCTTCATTATTAAAGAACGTACCAAAGAAATAGGGGTGCGTAAAGCTTTGGGTGCAGAGCCATGGTCCATTATAAAATTAGTGTTGTTCGAGTCTGTTTTTATTACGGCTTTATCTGGATTTATAGGATTGGGAATTGCAACAGGATTATTGGCAGCTATTGGTCCAAGTATTAAGACAGGTGCTTTTGCAAATCCTTCGGTAAGTATGTCAATGGTAGTAACGGCAACGATCATCTTAGTTGTAGCGGGAGTATTGGCAGGATTGATTCCGGCAATGAAAGCAGCAAGAGTAAAACCAATTGTAGCATTAAGCGATAAATAATATGTGGATATTTGATAGAGATTTATGGTCAGAGATTTTTGCCACATTAGGTAAAAACTTGTTTCGCACATTTTTAACCATGTTGGGGGTTATTATTGCTATGATAATTCTTGTATTGCTTTTGGGTGGTGCAAACGGAATGAGCAACGGCTTTCAGAAAATATTCGCAGGTACGGCATCTAACAGTTTGTTTGTTTGGAGCCAAAGTACCTCTGAACCTTATAAAGGATTTGAAAGAGGACGCAGAATTCAATTTAAGCTAGAAGATGCTACTATTCTTAAAGAGCAAATTCCTGAAATAGAGGTTTTGGCACCAAGAATAGAATTGGGTAGCCATAGAGGCGTGGTAACGGTATATAGAAATGGTTTGACCAGTGGATCGGCAGTGTATGGAGATTATCCTAACATTGATGATATCATGAAGAAGAAACTGGTAGAAGGTAGGTTTTTGAATAAAAATGATATGACCGAATCTAAAAAGGTATGTGTCATTGGTGAAGAGACCTATAAACTTTTGTTTGAAAAAGGAGAGAATGCCATTGGTGAAGATGTACGTATAAACGGAGTGTTCTTTAATATTGTTGGTATTTATAAGCCGAACCAAAACATAAATATTGACGGCGAGAATTCGGTTTACATTCCCTTCTCAACATTCCAAAAAGCATTTGGATCTGGTGACAGAATGGGGTGGATGGCTATTTCAGTGCAAGCGGATACTAAGGTGCCCGTAGTAGAAAGTCAGATCAAACGTCTGTTGAAAAATAAATATGATATCAACCCAACAGACGAACGCGCCATTGGTAGCTTTGACATGTCCGAAGTGTTTAATAACGTATCGGCATTTACAGGTGTTTTACAAGGTGTATCATTCTTCGTGGGAATTTTGACCTTACTAGCAGGTGTCATTGCTATTAGTAATATTCTATTGATCACGGTAAAAGAACGTACCAAAGAAATTGGGATAAGGCGAGCTTTAGGTGCTACGCCAAAAGTGGTAAAGAGACAAATTGTATTAGAATCAATTGTAATTACAGTATTTGCTGGTTTTGTAGGTTTTGCCATAGCAATAGGGTTTTTAGCACTCGCAAATAATATGATTGGCGATAATAGTGATATGCCCTTTTATAATCTTATGATTAGTATACCGCAATTTTTAGGGTCTTTTATTTTAATGGTAGGTCTCAGTGTTTTAATAGGATTGATACCAGCGAATAGAGCCATTAGAATAAAACCAATTGATGCCTTAAGGGAAGAGTAATAGACCAAACAACAAAAGAATAAATAACAATCAAATAGTTGAGCATGAACAAGTATGTAAAGTACGCATTAATAGGAGTAGCAGTTATAGGGATACTGGCTGCAGTAGTCTATTTTTTAAAGAAGAATAGTACTCCTTTAAAAACATATGAAACGGAGACCGTTGAAAAAAGAGATATTACCAACAAGGTTGTTGTTACCGGTAAGGTAATACCACAAGATGAAATTGAGATAAAACCTCAAATATCTGGTATCATTCAAAAGGTATACTTAGAAGAAGGTGTTCAAGTTAAAGCGGGTGATTTAATTGCTACAATTAAAGTAGTACCAAATGAGCAGTCTTTAAATCAGGCGCGTGGTAGGGTTAATAATGCTAAAATATCATTGAGCAATACAAAGATTGAGTATGATCGTAATAAAACGCTTTTTGACAAAGGGGTAATCTCTAGTCAAGATTTTAATGCCTTGCAATTGCGTTTTGATCAAGCTACTCAAGAGTTACAGAATGCACAGGCAGATTATCAAATTATTAGAGTAGGTTCTGCAGGTGGTTCGTCTAGTGCAAATACAAATATTAGAGCTACGGTAACAGGAACCTTGTTAGAGATTCCAGTAGAGGTAGGTGATCAAGTTATTGAAAGTAATAATTTCAACGACGGTACTACTATTGCTTTTATTGCAGATATGTCTAAAATGATTTTTGAAGGTGAAGTTGATGAGGCTGAAGTAGGAAAGCTAAAAGTAGGAATGCCTTTAGAAATAAGCATGGGCGCTTTACAAGATGAAAAATTCAATGCGAAATTAAAGTTCATTGCACCTAAAGGTGTAGAAGAAGAAGGTGCTGTTCAGTTTAAGATAGAAGGAGATTTAGTAGTGTCTGACAGTACAAATATTAGAGCTGGCTATAGCGCAAATGCGGCAATTGTTCTAGAAGAGAAGAAAGATGTGCTTTCAATTAAAGAAGCGTTGTTGCAGTTTGATAAAGAAACCAATAAGCCATATGTTGAGGTGGAAACAGGAGATAATGAATTTGAAAAGAGAGAACTTGAACTTGGTGTAAGTGATGGTATAGATGTGGAAATTGTTTCTGGAATAGATGAGAATTCCAAAATTAAAATATGGAACAAGTTAGAAGCCAAGAGTGAAGACAATGGTCCTAGCGAAGATTAAGAATAATCAATCAAATCAAAAAACGAATCGTTCAGCCTATATATAGGTTGGTTTAAAAAAGAATAAAATGAAAGTAAAAATCACAGGATTACTACTATTATGTTCTGTTGTAATGGGCATGGCGCAACAAAAGAAATGGACTTTAGAAGAGTGCGTGTATTACGCTGTTGAAAATAATCTTACGGTAGAGCAATATGAATTGGATTTAGAGAATGCTAAAATTGATGAATCTGATGCTCTTGGGGCATTATTGCCAAATTTAAATGGTACGCTACAGGCATCGGCAAATACAGGTCTTGCCTTAGATCCAACAACAAACAATTTAGTTTCTGCTACGATTTTTTCAGCACAAGGAGATTTGACTTCTTCGGTTACTTTGTTTGATGGTCTTCGAAATTATAATCGTATCGAAAGAGCCAAATTGAGCGGTATAGCAAATCAATATCGTTTAGATGATATAAAGGATGATATCAGATTAAATGTTGCTAATGCTTATTTACAAGTCTTGTCTAATAAGGAATCATTAAAAGTGTTTGAAGCTCAATTGGCGGTTACTGAACAAGATTTAAATAGAACCAAAGAATTGGTTGAGTCTGGTGTTGTTGCTCGTGGAGATTTGTTAGAGTTAGAAGCGACAGCGGCAGGTCAAGAACAACAAATTATAAATTCTCGAAGTATGATTTTGATTTCAAGAATAAACCTAGCGCAAATGCTTGGGATAACTGATTACGAAAACTTTGATATTGCTGAAGAAGAATTCGAAATTCCTCCATCTGATATTTTAAACAACTCTGCAAAAGTGATATTCGACAAGGCTTTGACGTTCAGGAATGATATCAAGTTTGCCCTTTCTGGTGTGGAATTAGCTGAAAAGGATTTAGAAATATCTAAAGGCGCCAAATATCCAAGCATAGGAGCATTTATTAACTATAATACTAGATATTCTGATCAAAACAATGATCCTTTTACAGGTGAGGCAATTCCGTTCAAAGATCAGTTATATATTAATGATGGTATATCTTATGGAGCTCAAATGAGTATACCTATTTTTAATGGTTGGAGTGTTAGGAATAGTATAAAGAGATCAAAAATTAGTGTGGATATAGCTAGAATTGAATTTGAAAGGACAAAACTGCAGTTGGAGACAGATGTGAACCAAGCGTATGTAGATGTAACTAGTTTTTACAAAGCATATGAAGCTGCTCAGAAAACATTGGAAGCAAGAAGTCTTGCGTATCAATATTCTAAAGAACGTTTTGATGTTGGGTTAATGAATTCGTTCGATTTTAGTCAGGCGCAATCTAGAGTTGATAATGCCGAAGCGGACGTTATTAGAACCAAATACGATTATATTTTTAGATTAAAAATATTAGAATTCTATTTCGGCATACCTATTTCTTTGGAGTAGAAAAAATAAAATTATAATTGATGAGCCTGTAACATTTTCATGTGTACAGGCTTTTTCATTTTACAGTAAGTAATACCTTTGCAACATGGGCGTAATATTAAATCTAGAAACATCATCAACAAATTGTTCGGTGTGTGTTGCTAAAGACGGAGTTATCCTTTCAATGAACGAGTTAAATTCTGCAAATTATTCACATGCAGAGAAACTACATATTTTCATTGAAGAGGTAATGCAAGAAGCTTCTTTAAAAATGGAAGATTTAGATGCTGTAGCGGTCAGTAAAGGTCCTGGTTCTTATACGGGACTAAGAATAGGTGTTTCTGCGGCAAAAGGCTTGTGTTATGCATTAGGTGTCCCGTTGATTTCGATTTCTACATTGAAAAGTATGGCATCCCAAGTGAAAATTAATAATGATGAAGTGTTAATACCTGTTTTAGATGCTAGACGTATGGAAGTGTATTCATCTGTATTCGATGCTGAACTAAATGAAATTAGAGAAACCAAGGCTGAAGTAATAGAGGAAAACTCGTTTAAAGAATATATCAATTCAAAACACATTCATTTTTTAGGTAGTGGTGCTGAGAAGATAAAAGAACTATTTCCGTTAGAATCTATCACCTATCATTGCGATGTAGTGCCATCAGCAAAAGAAATGGCTTCTATTTCATCGGACAAGTTTAATGCTTCCGATTTTGAAGATGTAGCTTATTTTGAGCCGTATTATTTAAAAGACTTTGTGCTTCAAACTAAGAAATCAAAATCTTAAAGCTTAGATATTATAAAGAAAAAGCCCTTGATTCTTCAAGGGCTTTTTTTGATGCTAATAATATATAATTAACCTTTTAACTGTGTTATTACTCTCTGCGGGAATGGTATTTCAATTCCAGCAGCATCAAAACGGTATTTTATTTCTTCCATCACATAAAAATGAGCTGCCCAAAAATCACCATTATTAGCCCAAAATCGTAAAGTTAGATTTACTGAACTATCACCTAATTCACCTACATATACTTCAGGAGCGGGATTCTTGTGTATAGTTTCTCTTTCTTTACAAATGGCTAAAAGAATTTCTTTAGCTTCTTTAATGTTAGACGTATAACCAATACCTACGTCAATTTTATCTCTTCTTGTTTCTTGCGCGTTGTAGTTGGTAATGGTGTTGTTAGAAAGTTGACCATTTGGTATAATGGCAATTTGATTTCCAAAAGTACTCACCTTCGTCGTAAAAATAGATATTTCCTTTACCGTGCCGTCCACACCTTGTGCAGAAATAAAATCTCCTATCTTAAAAGGTTTAAACAATAAAATTAGAACTCCGCCAGCGAAATTAGCTAAAGAACCTTGAAGCGCTAAACCAATAGCCAAACCGGCAGAAGCCAAAATAGCAACTAGAGAACTTGTTTGAACTCCTAATTGAGTTATAACTAATATGAACAGTATTATCTTTAAGGCAATACTTATAAAGCTTTGTAAGAATGTTTCTAGCGCTAAGTCATAATCTTTATTTGCAAAAAATTTACGTATCATTTTGTTTATGAAACGTATGACATAGGTACCCGCGATTAATAGAAATATTGCCCATAATACGCTGGGTAGTACGGACCATAACCATGCTATCGCATTATCTGCATGTTCTTGCAGATTTGTAATTTTATTCATCATAATTTTAATTTTTAAATCAGCCAACTTAACCAATATTGTACGACCTGTAAATATTATGAGGCTAAACAATTGTTAAATGATAGTTGTAACTAAATCTAAAGCTTTGCTAGGTTCTTCAACGGGCATTTGACAGCTACCGTGATTGCAAACATAGATAAGCGTTTTGTTCATTACATATCTATTCATTAATAGAGGTAAGTTGCTATTTTTAGCATTTGAAGCAGCAAATATAACGTTTGGTAAATAGTTCTTTAGCAGGGATTTGCATATGAGTTCAAAGTTTTCACCGATAACGACCAATTCATAGAAATTCTCACTCATTAGCTGTGCCAAGTGCAACCAATTGGCATGATTTTGTGGATTTTCAATAATAGATGGTCTCATACTTTTCATTATTTGATGCAAGCGACCGTCGAAATTATCTTCAGGAAAGTATTTAGAAAGCTTATGCAAGTTATGCGCCATCATTGAATTGGAAGATGGAATAACATTATCTGCAACTTCTAGAGTTTTTCTGATAAGATTTCCTTCATTTTCAGATGTAAAAAAGAATAGTCCTGTTTCTGGATCCGAGAAATTTTCAATAACATATTGTGTTAACTCTAAACTATGATTAAGCCATTTCTCATTAAAAGACACTTCATACAAACCTATGAACCCATCAATAACCGATGCATAATCTTCTAGAAAACCAGGTATGGTACTCTTTCCATTTTTGAAATTACGATATAAACCGCCAGCTGCTGTAATCATATTGTCTACGATGAAATCAGCATTGTTTATGGCAAGGTTTAGATATCTTTCATCTTCTAAATATCTATAAGCATCTGTTAGACCTTTTAACGTCAAACCGTTCCAAGAAGTAAGAATTTTATTATCTAATCTTGGTTTGTTCCTTTTTTCTCTCTCGATCTTTAATAATGAAAGACACTTAGTTATGATTTCTTGTAGCTCTATTTTGGTGATAGAGTGCTTCATGGCAATTTCTAATGCTTCACCATCTCTAATCAGTACATAGTTTTCTTCTTCCCAATAGCCATAAGAGTTAATGTTGAAATAATGGGCAAAAAGAGCGTAGTCATCTTTTAAAAGTTGTTTAAGTTGTTCTTCTTGCCAAACGTAGAAAGCACCTTCTACTAGCTTATTATCATCAGTTAAACTATCTGCATCTAAAGAAGAATAGAATCCGTTACTCTTATCCAAAAGTTCTTCTTCTAAAAAGACGATACTTTTTTCTACAACACTTTTATACAGTTCATTTTTAGTAGCGGCATATGCATTGGCATAAAGACTAATCAGTAGTCCATTGTCATAAAGCATTTTTTCAAAATGGGGAACATGCCATTTCGTGTCTACGGAATATCTAGAGAAACCGCCACCAACATGGTCAAAAATACCGCCCCATGCCATTCTTGTTAGGGTGGTGTTTACATATTCGTTTACAGTGCTATCTTGTTTTGCGTGCGAATAGTATTGTAAAAAGTTGAGATTTGTAGGCATCATAAATTTTGGTGCCCGTTTGTATCCGCCTAAAAAAGTGTCAAAGTACTTTGACCAATCGGCTACTATTGTATCAATTTCTGATTCTTGAATTGAATCTTGATTTTCATCTGTGGTTATTGTATTTATTTCTTTTAATCCCGTAGCCATATTTTCGGCATATCCAATAATTTTATTAGGGTCGTCAACGTATAGTTTTTGAAGTTGATTTAAGACTTGTATCCATTCATGTTTTTTTACAAATGTTGCTCCCCAAAATGGTCTACCGTCAGGCAAGGCAAGAATATTCAATGGCCAGCCACCACTACCGGTCATCATTTGCAAAGCATCCATATAAATATGGTCAATATCAGGTCTTTCTTCCCTGTCTACTTTTATATTTATGAAATGAGCATTCATTGCTTCGGCTACTTCTTCATCTTCAAAACACTCATGTTCCATAACATGGCACCAGTGACAGGCTGCGTATCCAATACTAATGAGAATTAGCTTATTTTCTTTTTTTGCTTTTTGTAGTATTTCATCGTTCCAAGCTTCCCAGTTTACTGGGTTATGTGCGTGTTGTAGTAAATAAGGACTACTTTCTCTAATAAGATTGTTTGTATGCTTTTGTGGGGTTGGCATGAGTTTTATTTTAAAAATAAAAAAAGCGCCTCTTGGCGCTTTTAATCCTGTTAAATAATTGCTATTTCACTTCGAAAGTGATTTTTACATTTACTCTATAATTTTTGATTTTACCATCTTCAACGGTAGCACTTTGCTCGTTAATGTAAACCGATTTGATATTTTTTACTGATTTAGATGCTTCTGCCACTGCTTTTTTAGCTGCGTCTTCCCATCCATTATCAGAATTTGCTAATATTTCAATTACTTTTAAAACTGCCATAATTATTGTTTTTAGATTTTCACTAAGTTACAAGATCCTATAGCAATGTTTAATTCAATTGCATGAATAATTAGCCGTTTAACGCAACAACTTCATTCACTTTATCGCCCATCATATTCTTTAACATGGTTTCAATACCATTCTTTAGGGTAAAGGTCGAAGAAGGACATCCACTACAAGCACCTTGTAAAATTACATTTACCGTTTTACTGTCAACATCATATGATTTAAACATAATGTTACCTCCGTCACTAGCAACTGCGGGTTTTACATATTCCTCTAGAATATCAACGATTTCTTGAGATGTTTCGTCAAGTTCAATGGTGTTTTCAGCTGATATTGTTTCTGATACTTGAGCTTCTTCACCAATTGCCTTTGCGTTATCCGCTACAATTTCTTTGCCATCAGCAATAAAGTTTCTAATTACTTCACGTAATTCAATAGTAATGTCATCCCATTCTGCAACCTCAAATTTAGAAACAGAAACGTAATTCTCATCAATAAAAACTTGTTTTACAAACGGGAACTGAAATAGCTCACTAGCTAATTTAGAATCTCTGGCTTCATCAATATTTTTAAATTCAAAAGCTGACGCTACAATTTTCTTGCTCGCAACAAATTTCATGGTAGAAGGGTTAGGGGTAACCTCTGCATAAACCGTTACGGGTACGGGTTTATCCATGTCTTCTTCTATAACTATAGGCTCGCCAGCATTTAAATACTCAACCAATTGTTGTGCGACTTCATCTTTCACATCTTCCCATTGAACAATATCATAACGTTCAAGTCCTATAAAGTCGCCTGATATGTATACCGTTTTAATAAAAGGTAAATGGAATAATTGCTGGGCTAATGGAGAATTTTTAGCGTCGTCAATGTTCTTGAATTCGTAATTCTTTCGCTGAACTAAAATGTGATTAGTTTCGAACTTTAATATATTTGGGTTATTGGTCTTAACAACCGTAATCGAATACTCTTTCATTTCTCAATAATTTTAAGCAAAAATACAAAGGAAATCTTAGTTAGTACCTACATAATAATGTTGAGGTTAACTCGTTATTAACTTTATATTAGTGAAACTAAACCTTAGTTTTAACATCCCAATATGAAATACCACATACTTCTGTTGTTTACCGTGCTTATGATTGGATCTAAATCTATAGCACAAGAAGGTATACCTGTATATTTTGATTATTTATCTGATAACTATTATTTGGTTTTCCCATCTATGGCAGGTATTGGTGAAGGAGGTAAAATTAGGGCTACGGCTAGAAAACAATGGTTCGATGTCGATGATGCCCCTAGTTTACAAACTATAAATGCTCATTTTAGTTTAGGTGATTCTCCTAGTGGTATTGGTGCAATTATATTTAATGATGCCAATGGGTACCATTCTCAAACAGGATTAAAACTAACTTATGCGCACCATTTAAGAATGGGAGGTAATGATGTCAGGCAATTAAATCAACTTTCTTTTGGTTTAAGTGCAACTATCTTACAAAGTAGTTTAGATGAAACAGAATTTAGGTCGGCTACACCGGATCCGGCTATTTCTGGTATTAAATTAAGTTCCTCTTATTCTAATGTTGATATAGGTGTATCTTATAATTATGAAGAATTTTATACGCATTTTGCAGTAACTAATGCATTGACAGGAAGTAAAAGAAATTTATACTATAGAGATAGACAAGACGACCCAAATGAATTGGTGATTGATAATATTAGAAGATTTTTAGTATCCGCGGGTTATGTTTTTGGTAGGAGTGAATGGCAGTTTGAACCTTCTGTACTTTTTCAATTAACAGAATTCACCACAGAAAAAAGCCTGGATATTAATGCTAAGGTTTACAAGGATGTAGATTTTGGACGTATTTGGGGCGGACTATCGTATAGAAGAAGTTTTGATGGGGCACAATTTCAAGATGGTACCTCTTTTGGAGAACAGCGCTTGCAATTGGTTACACCTATAGTTGGTGCTAACATTAATAACTTTATGGTTTCTTACAACTATTCGTATCAAATGGGCGATATCCGTTTTGATAATGGTGGTTTTCATCAAATTACTTTGGGTTATGATTTTGGGCAAAAAGAGCGTAAGTACGATTGTTATTGTCCTGCAGCAAATTAAAAAAAAGGTCTACACGAAGTTGTGCAGACCTAGTAATTTCTATTCCCAGCTATAATTTTTAGTCTTTGCTTGTTTTTTTATTGCTTTGATCATAGCATTCTCAAGCTCTCCTGATTTTTCATCCTTTTGGTGTTCAGAAATATAGGCCAATCGTTTCGTGTTGTAGGCTTGTATTTCTTTTTGAATCTCTTCTCTTTCGGTCTTTTTAGATTCAACATACATTTTAATATCATTTTCGCTTTTACCCTGTAACTCGTCAGGTAGTTCGTTATTATCTACTGAGCTAATTTCAAATTCGGCATCATCATACGCATCAACTAAATCCCATTTTTTATTATTGTACAGTCTTGAACTTTTGCTTACCGCTCTTTTAACGGCAACCGCTTCTTCCATTTCTAAGGCATTGCTGTCTTGTACTTCTTGTGCAATAATTTTTGATTTGCCCATAGAGCCATATGAAATGTAGGTGGTGTTTAATCTAGAGTTCAATTTAATGATGATATCGTCATATGGAGTATTAATATGAACAACTTTCTTGTTGTGGTCAATAGCCATATACTCTCCACCGGTAATAGATGCACCATTTTTCCAATCAGTATTAATTCCCAATTCATAATTTCCACAGAAAATGGTGTTTACCACTACATCTTTTTCATTCGCATTGGCCAATGCAGTTTTGTAATTATATCTTCCTTGGTTAAAAGGTTCATTACCCGCAATAAAAATCATACGAAGTAAATCAGGATTTTTGTTCCAAGGTAATTGATGTAAAGAGGTCTGTAGTACCTTGCCGCAATATTCTTCACCTCCATTAGTAGTTAATGAAAATAGCTTTTCTGAAATTTCATCTAAATCACTACTAAAGCCAAGAACTTGTTGAATATATCCTTCATTTGCAGAAAGGTTGTCGTTACCGTATTGGTATAATGCAATTTGTAAATTTGGTCTAGTATCATTACCACATTTGGCATAACTAAATTCATTTACAATATCCCAAAGCTGAGATTTTGCTTGATTTATTAATCCATCCATACTATTACTGGTATCCAACAACAATGCAATTTGCACAATATTAGCTTCGTTAGGGTCTTCTGTATCTATTGCATGTGCAATTAGTTCAATTGGTTTTTTCTTTTCGGTAATATTGCAGGCATAAACGGTAGATAATGCTAGTAATGTTATGCCTATTGATCCTAGTTGTTTAATTGCTTTCATCGTTTTCGTTTTAAATTCAGAGCTAAACTAACGGCAAAGTATTTATTGTAATAACGATAATGAGGGAACGGACTATTTCAGTTAGTAAAGTGGCGCATAGCGTTTGTAAACCTATGAATTGATAGGTTGAAAACTACTGATATGGGTATTTGAGATTTTTTAGTGCCACAATAATCAGCTAAGTTTACCGTAGTTATAGCAGATGAAAAATTATAGTGTTTACATATTATTATGTTTTCTTTTGGGATGGAATATGCTTCATGCCCAATTGCAAAATGACGCCCTACGATTTAAACTTGAAGGAAGGGTAGAAGTTAGAAATACAGGGAAACCAATTTCTGGTGTTTCTATATCTAATACTTTTGGAGACTATGTAATAACTAACGGTTTAGGAGAATTTGAGATAAATACTAGAATTGGAGATCAACTCATTATTCAGCATGATGATATTGAAACTTTAAGGTATGATGTGCAGAAAAATGATGATGTTTTAATCTTAGTTGAAGATTTTGATTCATCACCTGTAAGAAGCAGTT
>NZ_JBDVOT010000010.1:0-4032 GCF_039968975.1 Maribacter sp.
ATCATCAAAATTAATGGCATACCACGCATAACCGTATGGTTGTAAAATATAAGGTGCACGTACGGCTATTATGCATAGTTCTTCTGGTAATTCCGGAGCAAAAGAAAATAGGTCTTCTTCATTACTTCCATAACCATGTAGCATAAAAAGAACCGGAGGTTTTTTATCGGTTAGACTAGATGGTCTTATAATGTGTTCTAAGGATAGGGGAGCTGTTGTCATTGTATTATTTGATAAAGGTGAACCATTTTTGAAAATACGGACCTACAATAGGTACTATTTGTTCTTTGTTGCTCAATGCGCCAATAAAGCCATATACCCAAAGAACAATGTAGCAAAGGTATAGACCATAAAGAGCGTATTGGTTAAACCATACGCTAGAAAAAATGGCAAAACCATGAAACATTAAGTGCAGACCAAATGCCTGCCTGGTATGAATTCTTGCAAAACGATACTGCGGTTCGTTATTCATAGATAAGGCAATTATAGCCCCAACTATGGTTAAATAGGCAATTATTGCCGTAGTTCTACCTGGTATCTCGGGAGATTTCTCCATTTTAATTATTTAGTACTAATTGGTTATTGGCAATGCTACCTACTACTTTTCCTTTCATTGGCTTACCAATAGCTATGGAGTTTTTACTGGAGCTAAAGATCTGATCTTCTGAAAATTCATAAGTGTCATCTGTAGTAAAAAGCGAGAGGTTTGCTTCTTTGCCTACTTCTAACTGTGGCTCTTCTATTCCGAAAACGGAACGCCCTTTCGTTAGTAAAGAAATGGTTTCCTCAGTGTTAAAAAGTTCGTTTAACATACCGAATATGCTTTCTATTCCTATAGATCCAAAATCAGCATTGTCAAACTCTACATGTTTTAATTCTATATTTAGTGGAGTATGGTCAGATGTTACAAAATCTATAGTGCCGTTTTTTACTCCTTTTTGTAATGCTTTTATATCTGCCGTTGTACGTAAAGGTGGCATTACTTTATATTTTGTATCAAAATCTTCTAATGCGACATCAGTAATGACAAGGTTGTGAGCAGCTACGCTGCAAGATACCTGCAATCCTTTTTTCTTTGCATCGGCTATAAGCTTCACAGAATTTGCTGTAGATATTGTAGGTATAAATAATTTACCTCCCGTATATTCCAATACAAACAAATCTCGTGCTATCTGTAATTCTTCCGCTAGTGCAGGAATCCCCTTTAAGCCTAGTTTGGTACTGGTAATACCTTCGTTAACAATTCCTTTTCCAGATATGCTTTTATCCAACGGAAAAGAAAAGACCATACCATCAAAATTTTGAGCGTATTGTAAGGCTATTTTTAAAAGGTTGGCATTTGCCATCGGATGCTTATAATCATAAAAACCCAAGGCTCCTGCATTCTTCATATCATAAAGCTCTGCCAGTACTTCGCCTTCACCCTTTACCGTCAAATTGCCTAATGGGTGTAAATTTGTTAATTGATCTTTAGCAGCATTTTTTAGGTACACAATATCAGATGCGGAATCTGGTGTTGGGTGACTGCTAGTGTTTAAGATAACATCTGTAAATCCGCTTTTAGCAGCGGTTGCCAATCCGTTTTCAATAGTTTCTCTTTCTTCATGTCCTGGTTCTCCAAAACTAACTCCGCTGTCAAACCAACCTAGTGAAACATGTAAATCTTTTATTGCTATGACCTTTGTTTTGCCACTAGGCTCAATAGTGGTTTCAATAGCATCTATAATACCTTTTTTAATTAAAATATCCCTCTTCTTAAGATGAAGGTTTTTAGTACTCCCATTTACTATAGTCACTGATTTTAAAAGTATATTCATAGGGTATGGGTTGTTCGTTAATAGTTATTTTAAGAATTTTTGTAGTACCGTTTCTATTAGAACAAAAGCCAATGCTAAAATAGCAAACCATTTCCAAAACTCGTTTATGGCATTGTTATTTTGACTTTCTAAAAAGAAATTTGATACTGATGTATTACTGTTATTTTCAGGCAGCGTAGTGTATAACAACTCGCTCTCTTTCCTATCGTTATTAAAACTGATGTGCCTAATGGTATTTTCATTATGCATGATTTTGTAGATGCCGGCTTCTTTGGGGTTTTCTATAAAAGTTACTTGTACTTTTTTAGGAAGCACGCGTTGTTGCGGAATGAATTCGTTTGTAGCGTTTGCTATTTTAATGATATCATCTTGTTGCAACGTAATTGGCAATTCTATTTCTACATTGCTACCGTTAATTGCATACAATGGAGGTAGCTTTAGACTATTCATACCCATATTATAAAAGGCAGGAACAATCAATGGAGAATTCTTGAAATTAGAATTTTCACTACTGATTGCCGCACTAAAGAAATAGGCATTTTGCGCGCCTGCTAAAAATGGTTCGTTATTCTGAAAAGATAGTGCTACCGGTGCTTTAGTTTTAAACTTATAACGCTTTTGAACACTTGGAAATTGAAAATCTGTCACTTTCTTATCAAATACATTCTCAAATAATGGATGCGCAGTCTTTACATTTGCTATGGATATTTCTTGTTCCATAATGTTAGAAAACTGAGTTTGATTAAAAGTAGTTGATAACTGATTGTATGAAGTAATGTCACTATTTACGGCAGGGATCAATACAAAACTACTGCCGTTAGTGCTTAGAGATTTTAAGGCAGTTATTAGAGAAGTCGGTAAATTTGTTATTTCATTCAGGATTACTAAATCTTGATTTTCAATTGTACTGTAATTTAGTTGCGCTAAAGTACTACTGGTAAAATTGAACTCATCATTGATATATATGCGATTTAAATAATCTGCAGATGAATTACCTATTGCCAGTACTTTGATTTTAGACTTTTCGTCAATATTGAAATAGAACTGATTGTCATAATCCAATCCTGTATCCATAATGGCAACTTTGCCTAAAATAATGTCATTTGCGTTTATGGTAAACCGTACATCAGCCTTTTTGTTTCCATCAAAATTAGCTGCTGTTTTGGCTATTAGTTTATCGTTGTTAAATAAAGAAACAGGTATGGTTTGTTCTTCAGAATTTGTGGATATCTGTGCCACTAATTCTACATTGTCATTATTGCGCTCTGCAATAAAAACGGTATCTATAGAAGTATTAGTAATGATGTCGTTAGTAGGTTTTATAAACCTAGTATTAACTCCGTTAGTTGAATCTATAACCGAAAGGTCGCCCATTCGTTTTTGAAAATCTGATATGAGCACCAAGTTTTTCTGTGCTGCAGGATTAGTAGTGAAGTAGGTTTTTCCTTTTAGAATTATTTCAGAAATGCCTAATTGCTCTGAACCTACAGAAAGGTTAAGCAACTCGTTCTGTATGTCTTTTATGTCAACATCTTTGAATACCTGTTTATTGGTAAATAGCGTAAACTTTTGATCAGAAGGTATGTTTTCTATGAAATCTTGAATGGTGTTTTTAAAAAGGTTACCGTTATCAATTTGCCCGTTCATGCTAAAAGAATCGTCTAGATAAAAAACAGTTTCTTTTTCTTTTAGCGCAGTTTCATTAGCTATAAAAGGTTGGGCAAATGCGAAAACTAATGCGGCAAGTAAGCCCATTCTAGTAAAGAGCAGTAGCCATTTTTTTAAGGTGCTGCTTTTTCTAGATTCAGAAACTACTTGTTTTAAGAACTTTACATTGGTAAAGGGTGTTTTCTTAAATCGGCGTAATTGAAATAGGTGAATTAGTATAGGAATGAGTAGTAGTAAAAGACCCCAAAGAAGTTCTGGATATTTAAATTGCATTCCTATTTTTGATTAAAGCAAAGATAATTATTTTGAAATTAGAAGCTTGTGAGATTGCAACTATTATTTTTGAGCTTGGGTTAGCAAAAGAAGAAATAATCTACCGCTGGCTTTTGTTCTAAATCTGAAAAGAACGATCTGATCGTGTTTTGGTCCTCTTCATTAGCTACGGTAATAATTGTTTTAGAGTGTTTTAAGTTTTTTAAGGCAGAGAAGTGCGTTAGCCGAACACCGTAAATATCTTTTCCAATTTTCTTTTCATTATCGCATACCC
>NZ_JBDVOT010000011.1:0-13607 GCF_039968975.1 Maribacter sp.
TATAATTTCAATCAATTAGAAGAAAAAACAAAAATTAAAATTTCTGAAAATTCTATAACTCTATTAGATACAATAAAAGTTGATTATACATTTTCAGGACATAATATTTTAGAGATAAGACCTTATTATAAGAATAAAAAAATCCAAGAACCAGCAATATTCCATCGACTATTGCCGACAAAACTAGGGTCTAATGTGAAAGGTGATTTTGAGGGTTCCTCCTATACAGTTCAATTAGATAAAGAGAATTTATCATTTAAACTAGGAGAAAAAAGAAGTATGAAGAAACTTATTATTAATTATTATCCTACAATCGTATCAGATATGGTATCTATTATTAATTTTGCTGATAATTCTTTTTTATGTTTTTATCTACGAGGTACTATAGGATTTGCATATCATATAATAGAATTAAAAAAATTCTCAATGATTATTCACGGTATTCCATATCACAAGGGAGAGATTATTTTAAGTAAAGTAAAATAGGATGCTTTCTGCTTGAATAATTTATCTATTAAATACTTCTTTATCAATATAATATTCTACAGCATCTCTAAAACCATACTTAATAATATTAGTGTTTAATTGAGCTTTAATCTTTAAAATAGATTTTAGTCCTATTAACTTCGCTGCCCATAAATTAAGATGTTGTAAGATTACCAAATACCTGATAATCTACAACACCTTCTTAAAACAAACACTATTCTTCATATGCTCATAAGGGGCGTAGTTATCAGTAACGGTGTAATTATTCTTTTTGTAGAGTGCAATGGCTTCCGGCTGTCGTAATCCAGTTTCTAAGACGGAGTAGCTGTAATTCAATTCTTTTGCCCAATCTTCTAATACAATTAGTGCTTTTGAGGCAATTCCTTTACCACGAAAATCTTGATGTACGAACATACGTTTAATTTCTACGGAGTCTTTGCTAAACTCCTTAAAAGCACCACAGGCAACAAGGTTTTCATCTGAATAAAAGACAACACAGTTTTTCAAAGCATCAATACCATTGAACTGTGCATAAAAAGCATTCTCATGGCCATCCCTTAAAGCTAAATCTGCATCAAGTAAGGCTACTAATTCTTTGAAGTTTTGGTTATCTCTAGAGCAACGTTTATAGTAAAGCATAAGAGGTCTCTTTTTAGACTTTAATTGTGTATCCGTTCGCGTTAACAGTGCTGTTGTCAAAATAAAAATCAATTCTACCAAGGTTTACTCCAAAACATCCTACTTGATTTACCAATACATCACGCTCAGCAGCATTAGAAACAATGGTGGGTTTGTCTAAAAAAGTGTGCGTATGTCCGCCAATAATTAAATCGGTGTATTTAGTCTTTTTAGCAAGTTTTAAATCATCTGGCTTTTGAGAGCTATATTCATACCCTAAGTGAGAAAGACAAATGACCAAATCGCATTTTTCTTCTTCTTTAAGTTTGGTTTCCATATCTGTAGCCAGTTCATAGGGGTCAAGAAATACAGTTTCTTTATAGAGCTGTTTTGTTACCAGTCCGTCCAACTTAATACCTAATCCGTATACGCCAACTTTAATTCCGTCTTTCTCATAAATTTTATAAGGCTGCGTTAATCCGTCTAAAACTGTATTGGAAAAATCGTAATTGGCACTAATGAAATTAAATTTAGCGTAAGGCATTTGAGCTAATAACCCATCAATACCATTATCAAAATCATGATTACCAATAGTGGTAGCATCATAATTAAGCATGCTCATTAATTTAAATTCTAGCTCGCCGCCATAAAAATTGAAGTAGGGGGTACCTTGAAAGATATCACCGGCATCAAACAAAAAAGTATGTGGATTTTCTTTTCTAATACTATCAACCAAACCCGCTCTGCGCGCCAAACCACCCAACCCGGGAAAGTCTGCATGGTCATTAGGGAAAGCATCGACATGACTATGAACATCATTGGTGTGTAAAATAGTAATATGTTTCTTTTTAGAGGCATTGCAAGAACTGAGTCCTAACCCACCAAGGGTTAGAAGACTAGAAGATGCTGCAGTATTTCGTATAAATTTTCTTCTTTCCATATTACTGTAATTGATAATATCTTAAATCTACTTTTGGGGCAAGGGTGTCCACTTTAGAAAAGAAATCTATCATGGCATTGCGTATTTTATAATCGGTTTCAGTTTTAGATAGAGCATCTTTGAAAAAGTTCATATTATCACCGCCGGTAACCAAGTAATCTGATGTGGCTATATAGTAAGATTTGTCCGTATCTAAAGGTTTTCCATCAATTGTAAAAGATTTGACCGAATTGTCTTTGTTTAAAATAAGTTGCATACCGGCTACGGGATGAGCTCTTTTGGACTTTTTAAGATAATCTACCATTTTTAATAAAGATGATCCTTTTAGTTCTACGACAACGACCGAGTTTTCAAAAGGCATAACCTCATAAGCAGTTCTAGAAGTTACATTTCCTTTCGAGATAATTGATCTTATACCACCATGGTTCAAAAGCACTATGTCAATGGTATTGCCCGTGCGTTTATTAAAAATAGGATTTGTCTCCTTCAGTACGATATCTGCCATTAAATTACCAGCTGTAGTATTGAATTTACCATCGGTTTTTGAAATAACATAGGGAGCATATGCCAAAGTGCTATCTAAAATACTTTCAACACGATCATGATACGGCTGAATAAATTTTTGAATACTGTCAACTGAAGTATAATTGGTGTCAATTGCTATCTGCTTGCCAGTCAGTTCAGTGAGGTGTTCAGGAGTGTTTTTGCATGATACTAAATTCAACAATGTTATAAATATAACATAATGTTTTATATTTAAAATACCAAAGTGTTTTAACTTCGCCATATAGTTGCAGGGATATTATTTACATTTGTCTAAATGTAAAAATACATGTTTTTAAAAGGAATTAAGGACAAGTTTAAACGGAAATCAGGCCGTAAAATATTAAAACAGCTGTTGGCAACACCAGCTGCTGTAACGCGTGAGGCTAAAGGAATACGTTCTGTAGGTTGTATTGTGGATTTAGATAAATTTGAGAAATCTGAAGTTTTTTTTCAGTTTCAAGAAGAGTTGTCTTTGAACCCAAATGCAGTTAAAATAATTGGATATAAGCGTTTTTATGACAAAAACTCGCCATATGCCACTCCGGTTTTTTCAGATAAGGACTTAGGGTGGAAGGGTGAAATTGAAAACAGTTATGCCCTTGAGTTTTTAGGAAGAGAATATGATCTTTTAGTGAATTATTATAATGAGGATAGTCTGTTGTTGAATTTAATGTCGGTGAAGGCGAAGGCTCGTTTAAAAGTAGGATTCAAAGAAGTTGGACCTACTTACAATGATTTAATGTTAGATACGCCGTTAAAGGACTTTCAAATATTTAAAAAAGAATTGAAAAAGTACTTGGGCATTTTTAAAGAGATTTAATTATGAAAGATTTAAGGGGAGCAGGGGTAGCGTTAATTACGCCTTTTAAAGTAGATGGATCGGTAGATGTAGAGGCTCTTAGAAAAATTGTAGCTTTTAATATAGAGGGCAATATAGATTACTTGGTAGTGTTAGGTACTACCGCAGAATCTGTTACCCTTTCAAAAGCAGAAAAGCAATTGGTTATGCGTACCGTAGAAGAGGCGAACCAAGGTGCTTTGCCATTGGTTATAGGTATTGGTGGTAACAACACTATGGCGTTGGTAGAAGAGTTGCAAACTTCAGATTTATCTGCGTATGATGCCATTTTATCTGTTTCTCCATATTACAATAGACCAACTCAAGAAGGTATTTATCAGCATTTTGCAGCCATCTCTCAAGCATCACCATTACCAATAATTTTGTACAATGTACCAAGTCGTACGGGTAGTAACATGTTGCCTGAAACCGTAGTTCGCCTAGCAAAGAAATTTGATAATATCGTAGCGGTAAAAGAGGCTTGTGGTAATATGACACAGGTGCAAGAACTAATTTCTAAAAGACCAGAAGGCTTTTTAGTACTTTCTGGTGATGATATTACTGCGTTACCAACAATAGTTGCTGGCGGTGATGGCGTTATTTCTGTAATTGGTCAAGGTTTGCCAGAAGAATTTTCTAAAATGATTCACGAAGGTTTAAATGATAATACAGAAGTAGCCTACAGCTATCATTACAAAATGCAAGATGGTATGAAGTTGATTTTCGAAGAAGGCAACCCGGCAGGGATTAAAGTTATATTCGAATATTTAGGGTTGGCCAACCCTTTGGTAAGACTGCCATTGATTACTGCAAGTGATGCTTTAAAGCATAGAATTGTTTCTTTTATGGAATCTATGATACGCATACCAGCATAAATATTCGTTAAATCTTTACTTAGTAGGACATTCTTGAAGTGTAAAGCCTGTATTTTTATTGGTTTAAAATGTTTTTTAAATCCATTGATAATCACTAATTTTGCAAAATGTTTTTTAAGATGAGGAAAGTTTTTCCAGTACTATTGATTGCCATTGCTTTACAATCTTGCAGCGAGTACCAAAAGGTACTTAAGAATGATGATGTAAAAGCGAAATACGACATGGCCGAAACTTTCTATGAAGAAGGTGATTACAGAAGAGCAAATAGATTACTTGAGCAAATAGCACCTAAATATGTAGGTAAGCCTCAAGGAGAAAGAGTTATGTTCTTCTTGTCCAATAGCTACTTTATGCGTGGAGATTACAATATGGCGGGCTATCAGTTTGAGCGTTTTGTAAAATCTTATCCAAAAAGTGATAAGGTGGTTGAAGCAACATTTTTAGGGGCAAAAAGTTTCTATGAATTGTCTCCTGAATATTCTTTGGATCAGACCGATACTGATAAGGCGTTATTGAAAATACAGAATTTCATAAATACGTATTCAGAATCTGAATATTATGCAGAAGCCAATGCCATGGCGCAAGAGCTTACAACAAAAAAAGAAGAAAAAGCGTTTGAGATATTAAAGCAGTACAACAAATTAGGCGAGTTTAATTATGATATGCTTAAATCTGCTGTAGCGGCTAGTGATAACTTTGTGTCAGATAATCCTGGTTCTCCGTTTAGAGAAGAGGCAATGTTTGTTAAGGTTGAAGCGTTGACTCATATGGCTGTAAACAGTTTTGAGCAGTTAAAGGAAGAGCGTTTAATGAAAGCTAAGTCTGCACATGCAGCATTGAAAAAGCAGTTTCCGGAATCTAAATTTGATAAAGAAGCTACCAATTTAATTGAAAAAATTGATAAAGAATTACAACGTATGCAAGCGCAGACCGTTGAATCAAAATAAATAATTTAATTATGAATATGAACGATTTAAAAAACTCAAAGGCATCGGTATCTACGGTAACTATTAACCGTAATGAGTTTGATGAACCTACTGAAAATATCTACGAGGCTATTTCAATAGCTGCAAAGCGTGCTGTTCAGATCAATTCTGAAATTAAGAAAGAGCTTTTAGAGAAATTAGAGGAGTTTGCTACATATAGCGATAGTTTGGAAGAGGTTTTTGAAAACAAAGAACAAATTGAGGTTTCTAAGTTTTACGAAAAATTACCTAAGCCACATGCTATGGCAGTAGAAGAGTGGTTGATGGATAAAATCTACCATAGAAATACAGAAAAAGACGCTTAAGAAATATGTTGAACGGCAAAAATGTTCTTTTAGGAATAACCGGAGGAATTGCCGCTTATAAAACAACATTCTTAGTTCGTTTATTTATAAAAGCTGGCGCTAACGTTAAGGTCATACTTACCGATAGCGCCAGCTCTTTTGTTTCCCCGCTTACGCTTGCCACCTTGGCTAAAAATCCCGTTGTTCTTGATTTTGTAAAAACAGAGGAAAATACGGTAGATTGGAATCATCATGTAGAAATGGGGCTTTGGGCAGACTTAATGTTGATTGCGCCGGCTACCGCAAATACCATGTCTAAAATGGCAACAGGTAATTGCGATAATATTTTAATGGCTACGTATTTGTCTGCAAAATGTCCGGTTTTTGTTGCTCCTGCAATGGATTTGGATATGTATAAGCATCCAAGTACAAAGACTTCTTTAGATACACTTACGTCATACGGTAACATGATTATTCCTGCAACTAGTGGAGAACTTGCAAGTGGTTTGCATGGAGAAGGTAGAATGGCAGAGCCAGAAGATATTATAAGCTTTATCAAGAAGCAGTTGTCAGTAGGGTTACCATTGTCAGGTAAGAAGGTTTTGATTACTGCAGGACCAACCTACGAAGCTATTGATCCTGTACGTTTTATAGGTAACCATTCTTCAGGGTTAATGGGGTTTGAACTTGCTAAAACAGCCGCAAGTCTAGGTGCTGAAGTGAATTTGGTTACTGGACCTACACATTTATCCGTTACCCATAATCTTATTCAAGTTATCAATGTAGTTTCTGCTGATGATATGTATCAAAATGCGCATAAATATTATGAAACTTCTGATATTGTAATTTGTGCGGCAGCAGTAGCAGATTATAGACCTAAGACAATTGCAGAACAAAAGATTAAAAAATCCGAAGAAAACTTTACTATCGAGTTAGTGAAGAATAAAGATATATTGAAAACCTTTGGTGACCATAAAAAGCATCAATTCTTGGTCGGTTTTGCTCTGGAAACCGAAAACGAAATTGAAAATGCAAAAGGGAAACTAAAACGTAAAAATCTTGATGCCATTGTACTGAATTCAATGCGAGATAAAGGTGCTGGTTTTGGCGGGGTTACCAATAAAATTTCATTTATAGATACCAATTCTAACATTACTACGTTTGAACTAAAGACCAAGGCAGAAGTTGCCGTGGATATCTTCAGTGAAATTATTAAAAGACGATATGCGTAAGGCAGTATTTCTATTACTTTTTACCTTCATTAGTTTAGTTGTAAGTGCTCAAGAATTAGTTTGTGCGGTTACAGTCAATTCTGACCAGCTTACTCAGGGTGATCAGCAAGTTTTTAAGACTTTGGAGCGTTCTTTGAATGATTTTGTCAATAAAACGAAATGGACAAACAGGGTGTATAAAGAGAACGAAAGGGTAAATGCTCAAATGTTCATTACTATAACATCTTTCGAATCGAATAGTTTTAGTGGTAATATTCAAATACAGTCATCAAGACCGGTTTACAATACATCTTACTCTACACCTGTTTTTAATTATAAGGACAATGCTTTCAATTTTCAATACATAGAGTTTCAACCCATGATTTTCAATGAGAATCAGTTCGAGTCTAATTTAGTGAGCGTAATGGCTTATTACGTTTATGTAATATTAGGGTTGGATGCCGATACTTTTTCTTTGGAGGGTGGAACAGAGTTCTATAGAAAGGCACAGAATATAGTAACACAGGCACAGGGCAGTAATTCTGCTGGATGGAGCCAATCTGCGGATTCTAATAGAAGTAGATTTGAATTAATTGATAATCTATTGTCAAATACCTACAGAGAGTATCGTATTGCTATGTATAACTATCATAGAAAAGGGCTTGATATTTTACCGGATAACAATAGTACGGGTAAACAAGTAATTGCTGGTACTATGAATCTTTTCCAGACCATGATCAATAGAAGGCCAAACGCCTTTTTGATTTCAACGTTCTTTGATGCAAAATCAGAAGAGATAAAGAATATTTTCTCTGATGGTCCAAAAGTTGATATTGTAAAGCTAAAAGAAACGCTGAATAAAATTGCCCCATTATACGCTACAACTTGGAACGATATTAAATATTGAACCATTTTACAAAACGGAATTATAGATTACCTTTGTGAATCTAAAATTCTAACGTGTGCTTTCAACCCTTTCCATTTCTAATTACGCATTAATTGATCGTCTAGAAGTAGACTTCAATAAAGGTTTCACGGTTATTACTGGTGAAACAGGTGCCGGTAAATCTATTTTACTTGGTGGTTTATCTTTGGTACTTGGTAAACGTGCGGACTTATCTTCGTTACGGGTTAAAGATCAGAAATGTATTATAGAGGGTACTTTTAAGATTGATACTTACGGGCTTCAGGGTTTCTTTGAAGAAAATGATTTGGACTATGATGATAGTACGGTCATAAGACGTGAAATTTTACCAAGTGGAAAGTCTAGGGCATTTGTTAATGACACTCCTGTTACTTTAGGGGTTTTGTCAACATTGGGAGAAAACCTTATTGATATACATTCTCAGCACCAGACCATGCAACTTACCGAAAATGACTTTCAGATGAAATTGGTCGATGCATTGGCAAACAATCAAAAACGACTAACGGCATATAGAAAAGATTTAAAAGCGTATCGTAAAGCCCTGAAAGAGTTAGAGAAACTTATTGAAGTACAGAGCACTGCTAACAAAGAGCAAGATTACAATACGTTTTTGTTGGAAGAGTTAGAAAAAGCGCCATTGAAAGTAGGAGTTGTTGAAGAGCTGGAAGAAGAATATGAACAGCTGAACAATGTAGAGTTGATTATGGAGCAGTTGTCTAAAGGAGATCAGTTGTTCAATGATGAACAAATTGGTGTTCTGCCATTGGTGGCGGAAATGCGTCAATCACTTTCAAAGTTGGTTGATTTTGGTACAAATTATAAAGATTTGTTCGAGCGTGTAAAATCAGTCATGATAGAATTGGATGATGTTAGTTCAGAATTACAACGATTACAAGAAGGTGTTGAGGCAAATCCTGATCAATTGGAGCAAGTAAACAATAAATTACAGTTGCTGTATAATTTGTTGAAAAAGCATAATGTAAGTGACATTGCAGAATTGATTGTTATTAAAAATGATCTTGCCGACAAAGTTTTTGAAACAGCCAATTTAGAAGATAATATTGCTGCTAAGACAAAGGAAATTGAAGAAATGCAGTCTGTCTTAGAATCGAAAGCAATTGTTTTACGAGAAAAGAGAAATTCTGTAATACCGCAATTAAAGAAAAAATTAGAGTCGGACTTAGGTCTATTAGGTATGCCTAGTGCATCCTTTGAAATAAAAATAAGTGCTGCACAGGCATTTACGACCACGGGTAAAGATGAGCTTTCATTTTTATTCACCGCCAATAGAGGTGGTAGTTATGGCGAATTAAAGAAAGTAGCATCTGGTGGAGAATTATCAAGAATAATGTTGGTGATCAAATCAATACTTGCCAAGTATGAAAAGCTACCAACAATAATGTTCGATGAAATCGACACAGGTGTATCTGGTGAAATATCTGACCGAATGGCTGATATTATGAAAGATATGAGTGCTGATCTTCAAGTATTCTCTATTACACATTTGCCACAAGTAGCATCAAAAGGAAACAATCATTTCAAAGTTTTTAAAACCGAAGGTAAAGAACGTACCATGACTAATTTAAAACAATTGACAGATGATGAAAGAGTGGTGGAGTTGGCGCATATGTTAAGCGGAAAAGATTTGTCAGATTCTGCAATGGCACATGCAAAAGAACTTTTAAGCGCATCTTCAAATAAATAAATCACAACTTATTTAGATTATGTAATTGCTCTTCTTTAGTAAAGAAGTTATGTCTTTGCATGAAGACTGCTGTTTTAAGGTTTTTAAGTAGTACATCAATTCGCTATTAACATATTTTAGATATCTTTGAATTTTAAATCTAACTATAGAATCAACCATCATGGGATATAACTTATTAAAAGGTAAAAGGGGAATTATTTTTGGAGCATTAGACGAGAATTCTATTGCGTGGAAAACAGCACAAACGGTACACGCTGAAGGTGGTACTTTTGTATTGACAAACGCCCCAATTGCCATGAGAATGGGTCAAATAGATCAATTGGCAAAAGAAACCGGTTCAGAAATAATACCTGCAGACGCAACAAGTGTTGAAGACTTGGATAGTTTAGTAGCAAAGGCAGTTGAAATTTTAGGAGGAAAAATCGATTTTGTATTGCATTCTATCGGTATGTCGGTAAATGTGCGTAAGGGTCGTGCTTATACAGACGAGAAATATGATTTCACAGCAAAAGGATGGGATGTTTCTGCACTTTCTTTTCATAAAGTATTACAATCACTTTACAAAGCAGATGCAATGAACGAGTGGGGTAGTGTAGTTGCTTTGACTTATATGGCGGCACAAAGAACTTTCCCTGATTACAATGATATGGCAGACAACAAAGCATATTTAGAGTCTGTTGCCCGTAGCTTTGGTTATTTCTTTGGTAAAGAGAAAAATGTACGTGTAAATACTATTTCTCAGTCACCAACGGCAACAACTGCAGGGCAAGGAGTAAAAGGTTTTGATGGCTTTATCAGCTATGCAGAAAAAATGTCTCCTTTAGGTAATGCTTCAGCTCAAGATTGTGCTGATTATACCATAACATTATTCTCTGACCTTACAAGGAAGGTAACCATGCAGAACTTGTTTCATGACGGTGGTTTCTCTAATACAGGAGTTAGTCAAGAAGTTATAGAGAAGTTTTAATCAAGATTTTAATATTCCAATTTCATTGGAGCCTATTCATTAAAGGAGCGTAAAAATGGACTTGTCGTTTTCTTTTATCATTCCCGTATACAATAGACCCAACGAAATAAAGGAGCTGTTGGATAGTCTACGTTTACAGACTTATGACAAAACTTTTGAGGTTGTTATCGTCGAAGATGGTTCTACAATTTCATCTGAAGATGTTATAAGTGAGTATGTAGATACTTTGGCAATTTCTTATTACAAGAAGCCTAATTCTGGTCCTGGTGATTCCCGTAATTACGGAATGGCCAGGGCAAAGGGCAATTACTTTATCGTGTTAGACTCTGATTGTATTTTGCCACCGCAATACCTTGTGGCTGCAGAGAAGAGTTTGCAAGAAGATTATGTGCATTGTTATGGCGGTCCAGATGCGGCGCATGAATCTTTTTCTACGGTCCAAAAAGCAATAAATTATGCTATGACCTCTTTTTTGACCACTGGTGGAATTCGTGGTGGTAAGAAGGCGGTAGATAAATTTCAGCCTAGAAGCTTTAATATGGGTATATCTAAAGAAGCTTTTGAAAAGGTAGGCGGATACGGAAATATTCACCCAGGTGAAGATCCAGACCTAACGATACGCATTTGGAATAGTGGTTATAAGACCAAATTGATATCAGAAGCATTTGTATATCATAAAAGGCGAATAGATTGGAACAAATTTTATATTCAGGTAAATAAATTCGGAATGGTTCGCCCAATATTGAACAAATGGCATCCTGAAACTAAAAAGATTACCTATTGGTTCCCGACTTTATTTTGTTTAGGATTAATAATTTCAATTATATTGGCGGCATTAGGTTTTGCAGTACCGTTGTATTTATATGCTTTATATTTTTCAGTATTGTTTGTGGACGCGATTGTTAAAACGGGTAATTTAAAAGTAGCCTTATTATCTTTAGTTGCAACAGCGATACAATTTTTTGGATATGGATATGGATTTTTAAAATCTACCTTGTATATTGATTCCTCAAGTAAAAAACCAGAGGAAATATTTCCTAAATTATTTTTTAGAGTGAGTTAATGGAGCGTTTAATTGAGTGGATACAAACAGGACTAAAGAAAAGAAAGGTAAAAGTCTTTCTTGTGTTCTTGTTGTGTGCTTCTCTAGCGTGGTTAATTAATAAATTGTCGCTTACGTATACGAGCAACACTACTTTTCAAATAGAATATATTAATATACCTGAAGAGTTTTTATTGGCAAATACCCCAAAAGATGAAATTCAAGTAAGACTTCAAGCAGCGGGATTTCAGTTTTTAGGTTATGAATTAAAACCAAAGCATATTCAGTTAGATGTAAGCAAGGTTATTCATAAAGATGATGCCTATTATTTAACAGAAGATCAAATTAAAATTCAATTAGAATCTCAGCTCAATAATTACAGTACGTTGATGGATTTTGAAAGCGATGCTATTTATTTTGATTTTACATCGTTAGACGTAAAAAAAGTTCCGGTGAAAGCTTTGCTGGATATCACCTTTGCTTCAAACTATATTCTTGATGGTGAGATTATAATTGAGCCAGATTCAATTCAAATTTCGGGGCCTAAGAGTCAAATTGATTCCATTAAACAAATAAGAACAACATTGTTTAAGTCTGATTATATAAATACTTCATTCTCAAATGAAATTGAGTTGCAGTTGCCAAAACAATTGAAAGGGACCACATTTTCTAATCAAACAGTAATGATTTCAGGTAAAGTGGTTAAGTTTTCTGAGCAGGTAATACAAGTACCTGTGCATGTAATTAATCTGCCAGAAAATATAAAGGTTCGTACTTTTCCAGAAATTGTTGAAGTCCGTTGTCAAGGTACTTTAGAGCATTTGAAAGAATTAGAAGCTGAAGATTTTTCGGTAGAGGCAGATTATTCTAAAGTCACAAAAGGAACAGATAATAGATTATCGGTGAAATTGGTAAAATACCCAAGAACTTTAAACAATGCTGTAATCAGTACAAACGAAGTTGAATTTATACTACGTAGAGAATGATGGTAATTGGTTTAACAGGTGGTATTGGTAGTGGTAAGTCTACGGTAGCAGGTATGTTTAATGAGTTAGGCGTTCCGGTTTATGATTCTGATCAACGCGCAAAGTATCTAATGAATAATTCAGAGCTAATTTTTGAGCAACTGGTTGAGCTGTTGGGAGAAGAAGCTTATGTAGATGGTAGGTTGAATAGATCGTTCATTGCTAGTAAGGTATTTAAAGACAAAGAATTACTTCAAAAATTGAACGGTATTGTTCATCCGGTAGTAAGGCAAGACTTTGTTGATTGGACAAAAGAACAAGACTCACCTTACGTAATTCAAGAAACGGCCCTTTTGTTTGAAAATAGGGCGCAAGAATTGTATGATAAGGTTATTTTGGTAACAGCACCTAAAGAAGTACGTATAGCCAGAGTTTTGCATAGAGATGAAAGTACAAGGGAACAAGTTGAAGCCCGCATGAGCAATCAACTTGATGACGAAACTAAATTGAAACTGACCAATATTGTAATTGAAAATATAGACTTAGATAGAACCAAGGAAAAAGTTCTTAAAGTTCATGCATCTATCCTTGCTGACTGCTAGTTATTTAGCAATTTTAACATTTTTGTTAAGGTTAGGTTAAACGTACTAACCTCTAACTGTTAAATCTTTAATTTTAACACCCAATGAACAAAAAGTTATTTGTGCTCTTAGTGGTTTTAATGAGCCTTTCACTTATTGGTCTGATTTTCGTTCAAAGTTTCTGGATCAGTAAATCCATAGATAGCGGAGAAGAACAATTCTCTAGCAGTGTTTCAGAAGCATTAAACAGTGTCACCAATAAAATTACCGAAAGAGAATCTAAAAACTACTTTGATAGGTATTTACATGCAAAGGATAGTATTGGAGGAGAGCTCAAAGGTGCTCAGCTCACTAATTTTTTCTTTATTGATAGGGATATCAATTCTAATGAAATATTACTGTATGAACACGGTATATTAGAAGAAGATTATGGTATTTCGTCTACGTTCTTTGATAGTAGTGATGGTGCGGATACCACTATCATTAAAAATTTTACCAGTAAACGAACAACCTCAATTTTTAGGGAAGATTTTGATTTAGAGGGTAATACACCTCGTTTTAATCCTATTCAAAGGATTGAAAAGATTGGAGGTCTTAACAAAATGGAAAAGGCTGCCATGGAAGAAATGTTTATGGTT
>NZ_JBDVOT010000012.1:0-8606 GCF_039968975.1 Maribacter sp.
AACGTACATAGGCTCTTATATTGTTTTGTCTTCTGTATTTGTCTTGAATCAATACATTAAGGGACGAAACATAAAGAGTAAAATTGGTTTCGGATTTATTTTCTCATTAGAGTTATGTGCTATTTTTTTTCTTGGTTCAAAATTAACAATGGGCTTGTTTTTAATCATAAACACTTTGTTGTTATTAAAATATTACAGAATATTGATTTTACCCTTATTTTTATCAATTGGATTAGGTTTTTTTCTTGTTAAAGAATGGATTTTTAAATCTTTAACAAAATCATATTTTGATAGGACAGTGTTTTTCAATAAGTCTTTAGAAATAATAGAGGATAATGTATTATTTGGAATAGGAGAGAAGAATATATTAAAGTATACTGTAGTAATAAATGAAGTAAAAACGGTATTAATACCTCATAATTCATTTTTAAAAGAACTTTTATCAAATGGGTTGTTAGGTCTAATTATACTATTTTGTTTGTTAGGATATTTAATCTTCATTGCTTTTAAGAGTGGTAATTTAATTTTTCAATATTTTTTAATTTTGGTTCTTGGTCTTTGCTTGATAGAAGATTTTTTATATATGCAAAGAGGACTTTTCTTTTTTGTTTTTTTTACGGTTTTCTTTATCAATACGGGTAATCGTAAAAATTTAATATAAATTGCGAATCTTTTACTTTCAGTATTATGCCAAACCCTTCCATATTAAATTCAATAGAACGAAAGTTTATACTTTTACTAGGAGATTTGGTAATAATTTTATCTAGTCTTAATGTATTTGTTAATAATGCAATTGATATTGAATTTTTATCATTCAAACTAAAGGTGATCGTTACTGTATTTGGTGTATTCTCTTTTCTAACGCTTTCTTATATATTAGATTTATATAACCTACAAAAAACATTAAAAAGAAAGTATGTTGTATCCCAAGCGTTATATATAACTGCATTGTTTGTTTTTATAGTTTTTCTTTTTTCGGTTTTATTTTTTGATACTAGTTTTTGGAGAATACCATTATTAGTTTTTCTTATTTTAACACCAATAGAAATAGCTTTATGGAGATTGTTTTTTGTAAATGTTTTTAGGGTAATACCTACAACACGCAATGTGTTATTAATTTATGATAAAGAAACCGAGAAACATTTTAGAGAAGTAACTTCATCTATAGATGGCGAAGATGTTGAAACTTTTTACAAAGTCAAGTTAACATATAATCTTAATCAACATAGTGAGGTAAGAAAGAAGTTTTTAGTAGCAACAGAAAAGGTAGATTCGTGGATTGTTAATATTAAGAATTATAGCGAATTTCCGGATGATTTAGAAAAAATTCTTCTAAGGTCTATTCTTAAAGGTAAAGAGGTTATTTCCTATACATCATTTTACGAAAACACTTATGAAGCTCTGCCAATACAATCTCACAATGATAGTTTTTATGAAATCTTACAGTTGAGAAATCGAAAGATTAGATACTTACACACTATTTTTAGTTTCTTAGTCAATTTTATTCTTTCGTTGATTGTGGGCATTATCTTAATGTTATGTATACCATTCGTTTTTATTTTAAATATTTTTTTTAATCGAGGACCTTTATTTTATACGCAGAAAAGAGTTGGACTTCACGGTAACGAATTTAAAATATATAAGTTTAGATCTATGGTTGTAAATGCAGAAAAAGAAGGTGCTAAAATGGCGGTAAAAAATGATGCTAGAATAACACCCTTTGGTCGTATATTGAGAATTTTCAGAATTGATGAATTACCTCAAATACTATCAGTAATTAAAGGAGATATGCAGTTCATTGGACCACGACCAGAACGTAAAGTATTTGTAAACCAATTAAATTCATTGGTTCCTTTTTACGGTACACGTCATTTGATAAAGCCAGGGATTACTGGTTGGGCCCAGGTGAAGTATAAGTATGGGGAAAATTTAGAAGATTCAATAAAAAAGCTTGAGTATGATTTGTATTACATTAAAAACAGGTCCATTACTCTAGATTTACGTATTGTATTTAAAACGGTAACGACTGTTTTATTTTCAAGAGGTGTTTAATGGAGTTCGTTATGACAAGGATTTAAAAAAATCGTATACGATTATTTTAAATCCTTGCCAGCAGAGGACTTGCAAAAGAAAGAGCATAGAGATTTTTCTACAAAATAATTTATATAAAGGGCAAACATTGCGTTTGTAAAAATTGAAAATATGAACATTTTAATTCTAGGGTCCGGAGGTCGTGAGCATACTTTTGCTTGGAAATTAGCTCAAAGTAAAAAGCTCTCTAAACTTTTTGTTGCGCCGGGAAATGCCGGTACAGAAATTATTGCTACTAATGTACCAATTGGTGTAAATGATTTTGAAGCCATTAAAAAATTGGTTCTAAAGGAGAATATTGAACTGGTGATGGTGGGGCCAGAAGATCCCTTGGTTAATGGAATTCATGATTTCTTTTTGCAAGGTGCTGAGCTAAAAAATGTATCAGTTATAGGTCCGGAGAAATTAGCTGCAACACTAGAAGGTAGTAAAGAATTTGCAAAGGAATTTATGATGCGTCATCAAATTCCTACCGCTCAGTATAAAAGTTTCACATCTGAAACTGTGGAAGATGGTTTCAAGTTTTTAGAAGAACTGAACCCTCCGTTTGTTTTAAAAGCTGACGGTTTAGCTGCTGGTAAAGGTGTGGTTATTCTAAATGATCTAAATGATGCTAAGGTTGAACTAAAATCCATGTTAGTAGATAAGAAATTTGGTACAGCAAGTGCAACTGTGGTAATTGAAGAGTTTCTTGATGGTATTGAATTAAGTGTTTTTGTGCTTACTGATGGTAATAGTTATAAAGTGTTACCAACCGCAAAAGACTATAAAAGAATAGGTGAGGGAGATACCGGACTCAATACAGGGGGTATGGGAGCTATTTCGCCGGTTCCTTTCGCAAGTAAGGAGTTTATGGATAAGATTGAACATCGAATTGTAAAACCTACCGTAGAAGGTCTTAAAAAGGATAATATGCCTTATAAGGGCTTTATCTTTATTGGGCTTATAAAAGTTGGCGATGACCCCAAGGTTATTGAATATAATGTTAGAATGGGTGACCCTGAGACCGAAGTAGTTTTGCCACGTATACAAAACGATATGGTAGAATTGCTAAAAGCTGTTGCTGACCAAAAATTATCAGATATAGATTTAAATTTAGATACTAGAACTGCGACTACGGTTATGACCGTTTCTGGTGGTTATCCTGGGTCTTATGAAAAAGGAAAAGAAATCACCGGTATAGATGCAATTGATGAATCTTTAGTTTTTCACGCAGGTACAACGCTTAAAGATGGTAAAGTGATTACTAATGGTGGTAGGGTAATGGCGATTACATCTTTTGGAGATGACTTTAAATCGGCACTATCAAAATCGTATCAAAACGTAGAGAAGCTTTCCTTTGAAGGAATGAACTATAGAAAAGATCTTGGTTTCGATCTCTAAGTAGTAACCATTTATCGGTTTTATGTATTAAAACCGATAAATGGTTTAAATTGATATTATAAGTAAGAGTGAGAAGTACTTGATGTATCTTCCTCTCCTTTATCATTGTACTTTTTCAATTCAAGCATCCAATAAACAAAAGCAACAGAGCCAATCAACATAAATATCCAGTTTAAGATATTTGATAATGCCCAGCTATCTGTAAAACGCAAAAAATCTAACGGTGCAAATAGTACATTTACGAACAAATCTGCGATACCTTCAAAAAATGATTTCATCTTATTACTATATTTACCAGCAAAAATATAAAAAGCTTAGATGATTTCAAGCATTTTTGAGAAAACAAAACCGGTGAATTTCATTATTCTTCTGGTTTTTTTGTTTCTTTTCTATTGGTCGGTTCAATTTTACCTATTCGATTTAACGATGAGCAATGTAGAAATTGCCCCATCAATCGGTATTTTGACCATTCTGCTATTTAGTGTTTTCGTGGTCGACTTTGTTGTTAAACGTAACAAACTAACGGGTACCAATTCATTTGCGATTTTATTTTTTACGCTACTATTTGTTGTATTCCCCGAGACCTTAGGTGACAACAACGCAATTTTCACTAGCTTTTTTCTTCTTCTAGCTATGAGACGGCTTTTAAGTATCAAATCTCTGAAAAGTATAAAACTTAAAATTTTTGATGCTGGACTCTGGATTTGTATTTCAAGTGTATTTTATGAATGGGCTCTGCTGTATTTATTATTGGTTTTCGCCGCTATTTATATTTATGACCCAAAAAATATAAGAAACTGGCTAGTTTTATTATCTGCGGGGTTCTGTTTTTTTATGATACTCTACGGTATTTTAATATTGTTGGATAAGCCAAGTTTTATCTTAGACCATTACGATTTTGCCATTGATTATGATGCTATATTTCCTATTAAATGGTGGACTAGTCTAAAGATGACCCTATATGCATTGTTTAATATGGCGTTAGCTTTTTCAGCATTTGTTAACCTAAGTAAATCTGGTGTTGGTAAAGTCATTATAATGCGATTGATAGCATTTTCATTTATTATTGGTTTAATCGTCAATGTTTTGGTAATTACTGAAAATAATAATGCAGTCATGATTACTTTTTTTCCATCTGTTGTTTTTATAGTAAATTATCTGGAATTTATTAAAAAACCTAAGTTTTTAGAATTGATACTTATTGCCAGCATAATGGTGCCAATTATAGTTTTTGTAACAAAACTCTAGGTTTATTCTTTAAACTTTATCTTTGTAAAAAAGTCACCTATGTTTAGCGAATTCGCATTTAATATATTTAATAGAAGTATAGAGAAGTACCATATCAAAGACGATGTATACCAGAGCTTTGAAAATCCTTATTCTAAAGAAGATATTGAACACTTGTTATATAGAAAGAACTGGATTGATACGGTGCAATGGCATTATGAAGATATTATAAGAAATCCGGATATTAATCCTGGTGATGCCTTAGTACTGAAGCGTAAAATTGATGCGAGTAATCAAGATAGAACAGACTTGGTGGAATTTATTGATAGTTATTTTCTTAATAAATACCAATCGGTAGATGTTAATTCAGATGCAACTATTAATACAGAAAGTCCTGCTTGGGCAATTGATCGACTATCTATTTTGGCATTGAAAATTTATCATATGACCGAAGAAGCTACAAGAGCGGATGCTTCTTTAGAGCATCGAGAAAAATGTCAAGCTAAATTAGAAGTTTTACTTGAGCAGAAGAATGATCTTTCTTCTGCTATAGACCAATTACTTGCCGATATTGAGAGTGGTGCTAAATACATGAAGGTGTATAAGCAAATGAAAATGTATAATGATGAGGAACTAAACCCCATCCTTCGTGGCACCAAATAATACCAAGCATATATTAGTCATACGACTATCGGCAATGGGTGATGTTGCAATGTCGGTACCAGTTATTTTGGGACTTACTAAAAAATATCCGGAGCTAAAGATTACTGTTTTAACTAAAGCTTTTACTGCGCCAATTTTTGACGATATACCTAACGTAAAGGTTTTTAAAGCTGATGTAAAAGGAAAACATAAGGGTGTTTTAGGACTTTGGAAATTATACAAAGAATTAAAAACCTTGCAGATTAATGCGGTCGCAGATATCCATAACGTATTACGAAGTACAATTTTAAAACAGTATTTTAAACTCTCTTCAATTCCTTTTATTCAAGTTGATAAGGGTAGGGAAGCAAAAAAAGAATTGGTTAATCCACAGCGAACATCTTTTACTCCTTTAAAGACCACTTTTGAGCGTTATGCAGAGGTGTTTGGTAAGTTGGGTTGCCCCATTACTATTTCAGAGATGGAAACCTTGCCAAAACGAACTATTTCTGAAAATGTATTGAATTTAAATGATGCTAAGGGTAAACTTCTTATTGGCATAGCTCCTTTTGCTGCTTTTAGTGGAAAAATGTATCCACAAAATTTGATGGAAGAAGTGCTAAACTCATTGAATTCATCTAACAATTATCAAATTGTATTGTTCGGTGGAGGAGAAAAGGAAATTGAAGTTTTGACTAAATGGGATGAGCAGTTCAACAATTGCCATAATGTTGCCGGAAAATTGTCTTTTTCAGATGAGTTGAGATTAATATCTAACCTTGAACTGATGTTGGCAATGGATAGTGGAAATGCGCATTTAGCTGCAATGTATGGTGTGCCAACCGTAACAATTTGGGGAGTTACACATCCATATGCTGGTTTTTCACCTTTTAATCAGCCAGAGCATTACGCCCTTTTATCAGACAGAAAAAAATACCCAGCTATACCTACTTCTATCTATGGCAATAAATATCCTGATGGTTACGATAAGGTCATGGAAACTATTCTACCTGTAACAATTGTTCAGAAAATAAATGAAATTTTAAGTACTTCGGTTTAGGAGTTGACATGCTTAGCTTCTATACTTTTAAAGTATTGACGTAGTTGAGACATAAACCTATATTTTTTAGCTGATGGCGCTGAACTGGTCATTAATGTTCTAACTCCAAAATAAGAGCTCATCAAAAAAGTTGCCGCAGCTTCACAATCTACGTGGCGGTCTAAATATCCATTGAATTTTCCTTTTTGTAATGAAGTAACCAAGTTTACTTCCCAAACCGTAACAATTTCGTTTAGGTGACGCATAATTACTTCGTTCTTTCCGTTGAATTCACTTAAGAAATTACTTAAAATGCAACCGTAATCCATTTCATTGTGCACAGCTGTTTCCATGGCATCATCAAAACAATTTGTTATTAGTGTTAACGGATTATCGTGCCCTTCAATAGGTTCTATTAAAGTGCTGTAGATTTTACGTGCCAGTAAATTTTGAATGATTTGTATAAAGTAATCTTCCTTAGAGTCAAAATGATAGTAAAAAGCCCCTTTAGAAAGGTCTAGTTTTTTAAGAATATCATCTACACTAGTGTCATAATACCCTTGGGCATAAAATAATTCTAATCCTGTGTTCTGTAAACGTTGCATGGTTGCCATGCGCTTAAGGCTCTTGTTCATAATATTGAGATTTGGGTAAATCCGACCAAGTGGTCTTTTTATAGAACGTCGTTTGGTATAACAACCTCAGGATTTATGGATTAGATGCATATTTTTTCGATAAACGTATATTTTATCGGTGTATAACATTTTTTTTGAATCAACAAACAAACTAAGTAGTCAGTTCTGGATAAGATATATTTGGTTGATTTATAGTGTTGTGAAATATCTAGAAATAAAAAAACCGTTCAATGTAAATCATTAAACGGTTCATTATTAAATAGTTTTTGTTAAGCAACAGTTCCCTGACAGCTACTACCGGCACCTGCGGTACAGCCATAACAATGTTGCGAGATAATGATGTTTCTATCGTTCAAGATGTCTTCATTATAATCTTTAATATGTTTCACCTTACTGGCTACTTTTAAATCTAGCATTTGGTTAAAATCACAATCATATAACCATCCATCCCAACTAATAGAAATAGTGTTGGTACACATTACATTTGCAACTGCAGAAGGGTTGTAGGCCTCTACTAAAGCGTACATGTAATCTTCATAGTTTTCTGATGCTATTAAGTAGTCTAAGAAACGAGCAATAGGAAGATTGGTAATAGCGAAAAGATTGTGAAACTGAATATCAAAATCTTCTTTTAAAGCTTTTTTGAAATCCTTTTCCATGGCAGCTTGATCTCCTGGTAAATATGCTCCTGATGGATTATAAACTAAATCTAACCTTAAATCGCTACCTGGCATACCATAGGCTCTTTCGTTTAATTCTTGTAATGCCTTGATCGACTTGTCAAAAACTCCGTCACCTCTTTGCTTATCCGTTTTGCCACGGGTATAGTGTGGCATTGAAGAGATAACATGTACATTATGCTTTTTAAAGAAATCTGGTAGGTGATAATATTTCTTGTTAGCTCTTATTATAGTTAAGTTAGAACGTACAATAAAGTCTTTGATACCGGCTTTTGCAGCTTCTTCTACAAACCACTCAAAATCAGGATTCATTTCTGGTGCACCACCGGTTAGATCTAGGGTATGTGCTCCTGTGTTTTTAATTACTTCTATACATTGTAGCATAGTATCGCGTGTCATAATCTCCTTACGGTCTGGACCAGCGTCTACATGGCAATGTTCACAAACTTGGTTACACATATAACCTACGTTTATTTGTAATATTTCTAGTTTTTTTGGTCGTAGTGGAAAATGCCCGATATCTGCAATTTTATCCTTAAAATATGGAAGCTCACCATCGGCAAAAATTCCTCCGTTTAGTATTTCTAATTGCTTATTGGAAACTGCTAAATCGTTTCCTTTTGCTTTTAATGATTTTGTAGCCATTTTTTTAGTTGTTCGTTGTTCGTTGTTCGTTGTTTGCATTTTGTACAAATGCATTAAACTTTAACTTCACAACATTTAATTTCTTTTTCTTAACCATGGATATTCATAATGAATATTCCATTTGCAATAATTTTTAAACTAGCTTTAATTTCAATGTATTGATTATTGAAGAAGGCTGTTACGAACAGCCATCAACGAATAACCAACAACGAATTTTACATGGACAATTTATTATACTTATTCATCATCTGTACACCATGAACC
>NZ_JBDVOT010000013.1:0-3622 GCF_039968975.1 Maribacter sp.
TAGAGATCGAAACTGCACAAGTAGAGATGGTTCAGACAATAGAAAGTAATGATATTATTGTTCCAACAATTGAAACTGAAAACACAATTGAAGTTGCTAGATTATACAAGAACAAAAATAACAGAGTAATCAAAGCTTTAAAATTCTCAACTAAAATGAACAGCGCTAAGCTTTCTTAAAACAATAATTCAATTCCCTTTTCGCCCCACATCTTATCTACCCCACTTTCTTACCATTACCTACTTTTTAAGTTCAAGTTCAGGAATCAAATACAAACTCAAAAGTCAAATTCAATTCAAACAACTATTCAACTCTATAACCCACATGCTATCAATAGCTAGCTTATCACTTTAACTAAAGCTCTCAACACCAATACTTACAGTTATAGAGCTAACTACCGGATTCCGAATCTAATTAATTTTTCATCTTATCTCATTTTAATAAACGAACCCTATTTACCATTCGTCTACAGTTAAATGACGCCCACCGACTAGCGCTCAAATATGTTTGACCTTACCTGTACTTTAGCAGTGTAAAACAAATATTATGAAAATAATTATTCTTTTAACCGCTCTTTTCTTCACATGTTTCTTCGCTCAGGCACAAGCTAACAATGAGAATGTTTATATAGAGATCGAAACTGCACAAGTAGAGATGGTTCAGACAATTGAAAGTAATGATATTATTGTTCCAACAATTGAAACTAAAAACACAATCGAAGTTGCTAGATTATACAAAAACAAAAACAACAGAGTCATAAAAGCTTTAAAATTCTCAACAAAAATGAACAGCGCTAAACTTTCTTAATACAATAATTCAATTCCCTTTTCGCCCCAAGTTTTACCTACCCCATTACTTACCATACTTACTTTTAAACACAAAGTCAAATTCAAAAATCAAACTTAAGTTCACAGACAATCTTTACTTTTGACAAAAATTGAAAAAGTAACCGGTGTTTCGTTTTATATCTTTTATAAAATTTCTTCTAACCTCAAATAATCAGCACGGTGTTCATTCTCCATTTGTGTATGATTACATTACTAAGTGTCTCTATCTAAAAAAAGAATTAAAGCTTCCGACAACCTTAAAAGTCATCATTAAGAGTATAGGCTACTTTAAGTACAAATCAGTTTTTCTTGTGGGCCATCATAAAACATCCGAAGAAATTATAAAACAATATTGTAATAATATAACCTTCGTTGAAAACAATGCCGATATCATCTTAGCTCATATCAATGAACTAGATAAAATAAATATAGACTTCAGTAAACTACCAAACGACTGCATGCTACTTTTAGACGGAATACATCGGAACAAAAGCAATCTAGTAATTTGGGAATATCTTAAAACTCATGAACATGTTAGGGTTACTATAGATATGTTTTATTGTGGAGCTGTATTTTTCAGAAAAGAACAAGTAAAGGAACATTTTAAAATACGGATATAAACCAGTAATTTTAGACTAAAGCAAATCTTAATGAGCAGTAATACCATTTACATTACCCTTGGGGTCGTATTCGCTATATATTTAGCTATTCGCATTACCAGTAAAGGAAAATCCAAAGACCGAAAATCAAGAAAATTCATGGGTGATTATGAAAGAAAAAATAAAGGTAACAAGGAATAAAAGTCAAGCTATTATTTTAAACATTCATGTTAACCACAGTTTAACCTTTACTACTTTCTAACACTCATTAAGATGAAAATATATACTAAAACAGGTGATGATGGCACTACTGGACTCTTTGGAGGCACACGTGTTCCTAAACATCATATACGCATTGACAGTTATGGTACCGTAGATGAACTTAATTCTTGGATCGGGCTCATAAGAGATCAAGACATTGACTCTATATATCAAAATCAGCTCATTGCAATACAGGAACATTTATTTACAGTTGGTGCTATTTTGGCTACCAACCCAGAAAAAGAGATGCTTAAAAATGGTACAGAGCGTTTAAAAATAACGAAAGTAGGTACTACCGAAATCAACTTTTTAGAAGAAGCCATTGATCAAATGGATTCGCAATTACCACAAATGACCCATTTTATTTTACCTGGCGGGCACACAACAGTGTCATACTGTCATATTGCCCGTACCGTGTGCAGAAGAGCAGAACGCATTTCAACTTTATTACACCAAAATGAGCCGTTTGACAAAAATGTATTATCTTTTATAAATAGGCTTTCAGATTATCTCTTTGTATTGGCACGAAAATTGTCATTTGATTTACAAGCAAATGAAATAAAATGGGTTCCTAAAAAAAAGGACTAATAAATCCGTAATTTATTCGTTATCAATTAACAAATGCAAAAAAACGTATTGATAAGCTGAAATTTATTACTAATTTCTTTGCTGTCTCAATTTAAAAATTACTTTTGCAAAAAATTAAAATCAAAAAATTACTATGTATTGGACATTAGAATTAGCATCTTATTTAAGTGATGCACCTTGGCCGGCAAGTAAAGATGAGTTAATAGATTACTCCATCAGAACTGGAGCCCCTCTAGAGGTTGTTGAAAATTTACAATCTATGGAAGAAGAAGGTGGCGAAATATATGAATCTATCGAAGAGATCTGGCCCGACTATCCAACGGAAGAAGACTACCTCTGGAACGAGGACGAATATTAATATTCGATATCATAATATCTACTAAAAAGTCTCTTCGGAGGCTTTTTTTTTATGTAATTTTGACAGGTTCTTAGGTAATTTGGTCGAAAAATCAAGACTGGAATACCTTTTGCTCTTTAACAGCATCGATAATAAAATATTTTGAAAGCTATTTTGATCATCATATCTGACAGAAAAGCTTCAATTCTAATAGATTAAAATATATGAGTTTCATTAATTCCATCCTAAAGGCATTTGTTGGTGATAAATCACAAAAAGATGTAAAGGAATTGCAGCCTTTAGTAGATCAAATAAAATCTTTCGAATCTAAATTGGAAAGCCTTAGTCATGATGAACTTAGGCAAAAAACAATAGAGTTCAAAGAGGCTATCAAAGAATCTATCAAAGAAAAAACTGACCAGATCAGTGCTTTAGAAGAAGAGGTTAAAAACTCTACAGATATAGACAAAAACGAAGATATTTATACAGAAATAGACAAGCTAAAAGAAGAAGCATATACTATATCTGAAGATACGTTGAACAAAATACTTCCAGAAGCTTTTGCCGTTGTAAAAGAAACTGCCAAGCGTTTTGCAAATAACGAAACCTTACAAGTGACAGCATCTGAATATGACAGAACTTTGTCAGCTACTAAAGATTATGTTACTCTTGAAGGCATCAATGCTATTTGGAAAAATTCTTGGGATGCTGCCGGCAAGGAAGTTACTTGGGACATGGTACATTATGATGTACAACTTATTGGTGGTATTGCCATGCACCAAGGTAAAATTGCAGAGATGCAAACAGGTGAAGGTAAAACCCTAGTTGCAACACTACCCTTATACTTAAATGCATTAAGTGGTAACGGTGCACACTTAGTAACCGTAAATGATTACTTGGCAAAAAGGGATAGTGCTTGGATGGCACCTATTTTTCAATTCCATGGTTTAACAGTAGATTGTATAGAATACCACAGACCAAATTCTGATGGTAGACGTGCTGCGTACAAT
>NZ_JBDVOT010000014.1:0-6914 GCF_039968975.1 Maribacter sp.
TCTTTTTAGTCTTACCCTCTTGAGCACGTGCTTTTCCCATATTTAATAAAATGCAAGCATGTTCTTTTGGGTAGTTAACATAAGTCCAAATTTTCAGGGCATTTTCGCATAGTTCAAGCGCTAACGTAATTAATTTTGTAGAAGAATCTCTATCAGCCAGTTTTGCAAGATGAATTGCGGCGGCAGCACAGTTCTGTTGATACATGGCATAATCCCAAGCAGATTTTTTTACATTGAACTCATGCTTTAGTTTAGTGTATAGTTTTAATGCTTTTTTAGCATGTGCTATATCATCGATAAGGGTAGACTTTAAAAAGAAAGCATTTGCATATGCATTATGGGTATGTAACCATTTTTTGTAATTTTTAGATTTGTCAAGAAAAGGTATTAATTCTTCAAAAACTTCAATGCCTTTATCAATAGTTGATATTTGATAGTTTCGATTTAATAATTCAGTGTAGGTATTTGCTAAATCATATAAAACATCGGCAAAGAACTCCTTATGCTTTTCTTTATCAATTAATAATTTAATCTCTTGAAAAGCTAGTATTTGATTTTCAAAAAGAGATGCATCAGCTTTACCCTTTATACTTTCTTGTATTAACTTGCTTTGGTAGTATTTGATATAAGCAAATTCGTATGGTTGTTTAATACTATCAATGATTTCTAGTAGTAAAGTAAGTCGTTCTATGAACTTTTCTTTACTTTCATCAAACGTGTTTTTAAACAATTCTAATTCCCAAATAAGTGTTTGTCTGTATTGAGGTTTGTCGTATTGTGCAATAGCATTAAGGTAATATAAATTTATATCATTAATATATTCTACCATCTCATTTTGACCTGTTGCGGTATATGGCAGATAGCAAAGTAATTCTAAAGTCGCTTTATTAGATATGAAATCAATTTGCTCGATATCTTGTTTGTAAGCTTTTAAAAGCTCGTTGACCGTAGTTGAAAAATACTTGGTTTTTTCTAATTTTATTGACAAGTTTAAATTGAATAGGAGCTTGTCATAAGAATTGTCATTATAAGGTATAACGTCGAATTCTGAAAAAAGAGAGTAAGGTTGGAGTGTTTGTGGGAAATGATACGTAGTGGGACTCAAAAATTCTATTATTAATATAGAATTGCTGCTATTTGCTTCTTCTACACTTTCGTACGTTTTCCATTTATAATCACCTTTTGTTACTTCTTTACTAAGTTGAGCTAATATGCTTGGTTCTTTTCCAAGTACTGCTATTATTGGTTTTTTCTGGAATAACTTAAACAAAAAAAATAATTTAAAGTGAATTCGAAGTTTAGCTGACAGTGAATTTAAACAAATTTTTTATAAGATATATTTGTCTTGAACTAAAGTCAGTATAAGACTTTATCGTGTCAATAAACGTTTTATTTTTTACTTGAGTTTTACTGATTATAGTGGTTATCAATCTGCCAACAACTAATTCGTAAACCATTATTCTATCTATATTCTTTAGGTTTAAAAACATAGGTAAACCTAATTGTAGTATCTATAACTTACAGGCATAAGTCTAATTTAATAATGGTATTATCATACCTATCTTATAAGATTGTATTATTTTGTTTTCAATAGATTTTGGTATGGTTAAGTTATAATCTGATAATTTTGCTTTGGTTTTTTATTTTCAATACCATTCATCATATTAAATAATAGCATTACGGTATTGTCATTGTTTCCGTCAAAACCGCCGTTTTCTTTCAATAGTATTTTTGTCAAAAAGTATAAGGGAGGACAACAATAATAATTTTTAGGAGAAACAATATAGATGCCTTCAACATCATTTCCGAAATTAATATACTTCCATTTCCAGTTGTACTCTTCAACCACCATTTTACCCCATAGGGCTCCTAATTTTAAAGCATATTCTCTTAGGTCTTCATCTGAGTATTTTTTTAATAAAAGTTTGTCCACATACTCTCTGATCCATTGAACTTTTTCTTTTGGCGTCTTTGTTTTACTTTCCTGAATAAGTTCAATACATTCTTGTTCTTTCTCATTTATGGCATCCACTAAATCTTTTTGAAGCTCGGTTACTTTTAATTTATGTTCTTCCATTTGTATATTTTGATGATTCTTTAGTTTCGTATATAATACGTGTAAGTTAAGGTAGGTAATCTTTCAGTATTCAAATACTTTTCTAATGAATTCACATTTCTTCTAAATGTGCTATAATCCTATCCTCTAAATCTATTGGAAACCAAACCAATGAAAACTCATATTTATCAGACTCTTCGCTTGAAATTGAGGTTTCTGTTTTAGTACTTAGATCTCGTAATCTAAAATCTTCATCCATACCAAAAACCATTTTTAAGTTTTTATAATTAGAATCTTTATACTTATCGTAATTTTTTGGTTGATCAATTATTCGCCACCTTTTTTTTATGATACCGTCCCAAAAGATTTGGATCGGTGAAAACATAATTCCCGACTTTATTATATCATTTACATCTGATGTTGCGCAACCTACGTAATTAAATATTTCAACCAAAACAGATGAACTGATTTCTATAACTCTTCCAAATACAAAGTTTTTTGATAAATCTTCGTTTGTTAGTTTTACTTTAAGTTTCCAATCATCTTTTGGCATAAATAGAGGAATACAGAATATGGTTCCAATAATATGCTCTTTGGTTGTTTTCATTTAATGGTATTTACGTCAATTATTTATTAGAATAATTATAGTGATTCTTATTTTAAGCAGCGTTTAAACTTTGTAAAGGCTAAAACAGCCATAGTCAGTTCTTACACCCAAATTTTCGTTGATAAATTTGATATTTGCTGATTTTACCGAATGTTCTATTTTAAAACTTTTGATATAGGTTTTATTCGAAAAATCATACACATGTAACATATTCCCTTGTAATAAAACTAATTTTGATTCTTCTTTATTTAGGCAAAAATCGACTACACCCTTAGAATAAGCCTGAACTTCCAATGCAGGATAATCTAACTGTTCATTTTTTTCAATGTCAATATATAGTAGAGGTTGAAGGTATTTTTCTTTAAGAATAAGGGTCTTGTCTAATTCTGCAAACATCATTTTGTCAATACTTTTGAAATCTCCTCTAATCGTTTTTAAATGATTCTTTGTAGTAATGTCATAAAGTTCAATTTCTCCATGTTTTGTATGTACGGCAAGTAATTTTGATGTTTTTGATAATACCGCACAAAAGGCAATACTCCCATTAATTATTTCCACTTCGTAATTTTGTTCAAACAAAGTATTGTCCTTAAAATCCTTTACAATTAATTTTTCATTTGTTCCGTAGCTATATGAATTTTCAGCAATTGAAATAAAACTGGCCCAATTACCATTTTCCCTATCTGCAATTTTTTCAAAATTTTGATTCTCGATATTAAACGTATAAATGTGATGGTCCAATTTTATTAATAAAGACTTGTTTGTAGAATTAAACAGAATGTCCCAAGGTAAAACATCAGGTAGCTTTATCTTATTCTTTAAATTACCTAGATCGTCAATATTAATTATATAATCATATTGGTTATTTGGATCTTCATATGAACCTTGTTGATATACAAATAACCCTTCTGTAGTATTGGTGAAAGATAAGCATCCAGAATAGCCGCTACTTGTGAAATAATGCAGTTTGGGCTCACCAAATTTTGCATCTTCATTGCTTAAGATATATCCTTTTTTTAGCATTTCCCATTCCTTTTTATAAAAGAATTTCAATGCGTCTTCGTCCATTTTAAAATCTTTCTCGTAAACTCTTGGTTTATCTATTTTCCCATATTTATAAACAACCTTTAAGTCTAAAATTTCAATGTTGAATATTTTATTTAACTCTTTGTTTGTAAGTTCATGTTTCTTATTCATCTAGGTTGATATTTTATTTACTAAAATATAGTAAGTTAACTATAACGGGCATGTGAACATGTTCTTTGTTTTTATAAATATATTGTTCATTTTATTTTTGCCCAGTTGATAGAATAGAATTTTAATCGGTTATCTTATAAAAGACCTTACCATCTTTCATTACAAATACTACATTGTCCAAAGTAGTGATGAAATCATTATTGATATCGCCCTTTACGGCTATAATATCTGCATTTGATTTTGTCGTTAACTGACCAATTTGGTTTTCTTTTCCTAAGAAAAGAGCTGAGATATATGTGCTAGATTGAAGTATGTCTAAAGGCTTCATACCTGCTTCTTCATAGTATCTAAACATGTCTTTGGAAGATTTTCCCCTAGATACTTTTATATCCGTATAATTATCAGAACCGGCAACTATTGGTACTTTTCTTTCAATAGCCCTTTTAAGTCTTTTGTTCATTCTTTCTACATATCCATCAATCCAATCAATGTCATCTTCATCATAACCGGCTAATGCTACATAAGTATCCATGTATGTTTTACTATTTTCTGTAGGAACGAGAAAAATTTGATTTTCGGCCATCATATCTAAAGTGCTATCATCTAAGTTAAATCCATGCTCTATACCATCTACGCCAGCTTCAATGGCATTTAAGGCGGACTGATTTGTAATTGAATGAGCGGTAACTTTTAAATTATATGAATGAGCCACGTCAACAATAGACCTTATTTCTTCAACAGTTAAATAAGTTTTGTTGGGTATATTATCTGCACAAATTTTAATGACATCAACATTTTGGTTTACATGTTCGCGAACTGCATTTTTTGCATCCTGAACATTTTTAATAATTCGGTATTCTAGCTCAACTATATGCTGATGTTCTGGCAAAACCCCATAAATTTGACCACCTTCTGCTGCTAAAATAGGACCCGATGCAAAAATACGTGGACCATCTATAGTGCCTTCGTTAATAGCATCTCTAAGCGCTACATCAAGATATAAACCAGAGTTTCCAAGATCCTTTATGCTGGTTATTCCTTCAAGTAAATAGCTTTTGGCTCTTTTTGCTCCACGCAATGTTCTCAAAGCATCACTTTCCATTGTAAGAGAATGAACGCTATGCTCTGCAAAATCTTCATTAGCCTCTTGAGAAAAAAGAACGTGGGTATGTGCATCTATTAAACCAGGTAGTACAGTATACCCTGTTAAATCGATGACTTTGGTATTATCGGGCAGAGATTTAAAATCACTAACGTCAACAATTTTAGTTCCTTTAACATGTATAAGCCTATTTTTTAATAATCTGTTGTTTTTACTATCGTATAGGGTACCCGCTTTTATGTAGGTGCTTTTTTGTTGTGCTATTGATTTTAATGGCAAAAATGCCAACAGAATTACTACTATATAATATCTTTTTTTCATGTCTTGCCTATTCGGTTTAAGCTTACAGTTCAGTGAACGGTAAGTCCACTGGCGCTGACTCCGAATTTAGTAAATAATTGGCAAGAAAAGTTTTAACGTTAGTTCTAGTTATGAATTAGTTGTAGAAGCTTTTTTCAAAGCTATTGTTTGGTTTACTCCCATAAACAAAACTATGAGTGCTATTGCTCCAATAATCCAATTTCCAATTGGTGTTATGGCAAACGGATTTAATAGTATTAAAACTAAACTCCCTATAACCCAAGTGAAATCTTGAACTATAATCCAAATGACCGCTAGTTTTCTTTGTTTACCTATTTCATACCATATGGTAAGAGAAAAGTATATTAAGATTGCTCCTGTAACCCAGAAAACAGTGTTATTGTCAGTGCCAAACAGTTTTACCAAAGACTCATGTAATAAAATCATTATAACACCAGAGATGCTTGAAAAAATGGCATTGATTTTTAATGAATTTTGTAAGTGGTTCATTTAAAGAAAATTTTGTTTGTGCAAATTTCTCTAAACACAGCCTAATCTCTCTTGACAAATGGTAGTTAATGCATTTTTCTTAATCTGCTTAAAGATTCTGGTGTAATGCCTATCATTGAAGCAATATATTGTAAAGGAACATATTTAAATAGTTCAGGTTCTTCTTCAAGCAATTTATTATAACGTTGTTTTGCCGTTGTGTGTAATTGAGAGAACATGCTCTGTTCCAATAACGCAAAAGAATTAGCTAGTAAAATATTATCGAATTCTAACCATTTAGGTTCTGTCTTATTTAGCCTAAAATGATGCTCTCTGTTAATGGTATACAATTCACAATCGGTAATTGCTTGAATATTCCAGTTGTTACTGGTTTCAAATATAAAACTGGATAATGATGTAATAAACTTGCCTTGACTACCGATCCAAAACGTAATTTCTTTACCATCTACAATATCATACATTCTCATATGACCAGATGCTATAAAAGCCATTTGCCTGCAGATTTTTCCAGATTTAAGAAAGAACTCTCCTTTAGCCACTTTTAAAGGTGTAAAAACTTTAAGAATGTTTTCCATTGAGTTGTTCTCAATAGCTACATGACTTAAAATACAGTTTTTCAATTCTTCCATAGTGTACTATGCTACCATTTTATGTTTAGTTGGTACGTAAAATTGCGAACACCTAACTTTTAATTATGCGCTATTTAAGAACTATTATTTACATGGCGATTTAAAGATTGGTGTGCTATGGTAATATAGCATTATGTTTTTTTACTATAGAAGATAGCGTTAAGTATTAGAAATCATGGGGCAGGTGATAAGCACTGTCGTTTCGGTTTATTACTTAGCTAAATATAAATATTCACAGACGGTTCCATTTCGCACAAAAGTCCTATGTTTTTTATATAGTGTCACCCACTTTTTCTTTTGTTTTTGAATCCATTAGCTGAAGTAAAGTTGGCATCCTATATTTACCATGCATTGATTTTATATTTTCATAGGCTAAGTTCAATTCAACCCCAATAGCTGAAATATAAAGAGGGTTTTTACTTTCCCCTCTTAAAAGAGCTTTTGTATTTAACTTATTTGAATGAAATCCAGTTTTCGCTACACCAATAATAGGGATTTTCTTATCAAGTTTTT
>NZ_JBDVOT010000015.1:0-26969 GCF_039968975.1 Maribacter sp.
TAGAGCAACATCCTTCATTTTTAAAGGTTATTTCTAAAAAAGACCTATTGGCTGTTGAAGAAGAAAATAAACAGCGTAAATGGAGGCAGTCTTAAACCGCCAGATGTTTTAGTTCGCTATAGTTATTCTTTAATTTTCTAAGTAATAGACCATATAGAAGAAAATAAATTCCGGCCATGGCTAAGGTTAAAATTATACCGAAGATACCTATGGTAAGCATAACTGTAACCTTTAGTTTTTCTGCGGATATGTTTTCTAGACTGTCTTTTAATTCAGGGAATGCTGAAGCGATATTATCATTAAGATAAACCCCGATAATCATTATAATTATTATGACCATAATCATCGATAAAGAAAAGATGACGTAGTGCTTAACAGTCTTTCTAGTCTTTATTATTTTCTTCATCAAGTTCTTAGAATTATCTAAAACGGAGATTTCCTTAAACCTTTTATAAAATTGGTATATAAAGTAAAATGCTACCAAATAGGTAAATCCGGATAATACTTTAAGGTATTTAGCAATACCAATATTCTCGTAGATTTCCATACCCTCACGAAAAGATGGTAAAAGATACAATAGCTGAGGTACAGTAAATTCTAAGATGCTTATTATCAATATCCATTTAACGATAGAGGAAGATTTCTTCCATATCATTTTATGTATTTCATCATAGCTTAATTTAGGAACGTTAAATTCCTTTTTCTGCCAGTCTTTTTTTAGCAATTCCAGTTCGTCCGTCATACGCTTATGGATTCAAAATGGTTCTTAATTTTGTTTTGATACGATTCATCTTCACTCGTGCATTTACTTCGGTAATACCCAAAGTTTCTGAAATTTCAGTATAATTTTTATCCTCCAGATATAAAAAGACCAATGCTTTGTCAACATCGTTCAATTGCTTAACGGCTTTATACATTAGCTTTAATTGCAATTCTTCGGTCTCGTCATACTCATCTGCCTTGATCTTAAAAATTATAGACTCATAATCAGCGGTATCAATTCTTCTTTTATTTTTTCGGTATAAGGTAATGGCGGTATTTAAGGCCACACGATACATCCAAGTACTAAACTTTGCATCACCCCTAAATTTAGGATAAGCTTTCCATAGCTGAATAGTAATTTCTTGAAACAAATCATTGTGAGAGTCGCGGTCATTTGTGTATAGGGTACAGACTTTATGGACAATATTTTGATTGTCCTGTAGCTCGGTCACAAATTTGTGTTCAAGGTCTTTATTCACTGTTGGTTGGTTGTTCTTAAAACGTTAGTCTAACAAAGGTTTTAATTGTTACAAGAATTTTTAAAAAAATAAAAAAGTGCCAAAGTTATCTTTGGCACTTTTCAACGAAATTTAATTTGAATACTATTTTCTATAATCTAATGCAGGAGCTCTATCTCCCAATAACGGAATATATTTAAAATCAGCTCCTCTTTTTTCTAAGAATTCAGCTCTGGCCGCTGCAACTAGTTTTTTATCCTTTAATAAATCAATAGCTGTCATCGTCAATGTCTTTGCAGCTATCATCATACCTTTATTACCAATTGATGTGCCACCTGCAGCAACAGCTTGCCAGCTATGTGCTGGTGTGCCAGGTACCCATGTAGCAGTACTGAAACCAACTGTAGGTACGGTAAAACTAACGTCGCCAACATCTGTTGATCCAAATGCTTTGGCTTCGGTCTTGTAAGGTTGAACATTTTTTGCAGTAGCTAAATCCGCTTTTTCTTGACCTAAAGTTTTTGCGATTTTATCCGCAAATGCCTTTTCTTCGGCTGTATATTCCATCCCTCCGACTTCAGATAGATTTTCGTGCATTACCTTTTGTAAGGTTAAGTTAGCCAATAGCTCGTGTGTACCGCCGATCATTTCATAATCCATAGTGGTACCAGTGCCTAATGCTGCACCTTCAGCAGCTTTGACCATACGGTCAAAAATATCAATAACAACATCACGTCTATTGTGGCGAGCATAATAATATACTTCAGCAAAATCAGGAATAACGTTTGGTGCTTTTCCTCCATCTGTTATTACGTAGTGAATTCTAGCTTCTTGTGGAATGTGCTCACGCATCATATTTATCATCATGTCCATAGCTTCTACTCCGTCTAAGGCAGAACGACCTTTGTCTGGTGATGCTGCGGCATGTGCAGAAACACCGTGAAATCTAAATTTAGCAGACTTGTTTGCCAATGCTGCACCGGCACTTGCTGCATTCTGAGCACCTGGGTGCCAATGTAAAGCAATATCTACATCGTTAAAAAGTCCTTCACGAACCATATATACTTTACCAGACCCACCTTCTTCCGCTGGTGTACCGTAAAAGCGAATGGTACCTTTAGATTTGTTTGCTTCTAGCCAATCTTTAGTAGATATGGCAGCAGCTGTAGAGGCTGTACCAAATAAATGGTGTCCGCATGCATGTCCTGCCGCAGCACCTGCAGATTCTTTTTCTGAAACAGCTTTTTGAGAAAGACCAGGTAAGGCATCAAATTCTCCCATAATTGCAATTACCGGGCTTCCGCTACCATATTCGGCAACAAATGCCGTTGGTATACCTGCAACACCTTTTTTAATAGTGAATCCGGCATCTTGTAATGTCTGTTGTAGAAGTCCGGAACTTTTTTCTTCTTGGTATCCCATTTCTGCGAATTCCCAAATATTTTGAGCAATTATTCCGTATTCATCACTTTTTTGCTCTAATTTTTTAATAATGTCTTTTTCACTCTTTTGAGCTTTCATAGAATAAAAGGAAGTACCGAGTACCGCCAGTAAAATAAGGGATTTACGCATTTTGGTGTTTGTTTGAGTTAGGCCTTAAAGATACTAAAAACACATTATTATTTTAAAGTAGAATTCCATTTGTTTAATTTAGCGTTCAAGTATTCATACTATGAACATACCCCTTTCAAGCTATCCTAGAATTGTAATTATAGGAGGTGGTTTTGGCGGAGTTTCTCTGGCTAAAAAATTAAGTAAGCAAGAAGTACAGGTCGTTCTTATCGATAGGAACAATTATCATACTTTTCAACCCTTATTATATCAAGTATCTACAGGAGGTCTTGAGCCGGATTCTATAGCATACCCATTGCGTAAAGTTTTAATAGGTTATGACAATTTCTATTTCCGATTGGCCGAGGTAGATCATATCGATACCGCTAATAAAAAAGTACATACAAATATTGGTGATATAAGTTTTGATTATTTAGTAGTAGCAACGGGATCAGAAACTAATTTCTTTGGTAATAAGCAAATAGAGAAGAATGCGATGTCTATGAAATCTATACCGCAATCTTTGAATCTTCGTAGTTTAATATTAGAGAATTTTGAACAGGCGCTACTTACAGATGATTATCATGAAAGAGATGCGTTAATGAATTTCGTGATTGTAGGAGGCGGACCAACAGGGGTAGAGCTATCTGGTGCTTTGGCAGAAATTAAGAAAGGTATTTTGCCAAAAGATTATCCTGATTTGGATACCAGAAGAGCGCAAATAAATATTGTGCAAGGTGGTGATTGTTTATTACCGGGTTTTAGTGCACAGGCATCAAAAAAAGCGGAAGATTTCTTAGAAAAATTAGGAGTTCAAGTTTGGAAAGGTGTTCGTGTTACCGGCTATGATGGTAAAACCGTGACCACAAAAACAGACCTTAAATTTGATGCCGCTACCGTAGTTTGGGCTGCAGGAGTAAAAGGCTCAGGTATTAAAGGTTTAGATGCGGAAGGCGTAATTGCTGGCGGTAATAGAATTAATGTAAACGAATTCAATCAAGTTATAGGTCACCCAAACATTTTTGCTATAGGTGATATTGCATGTATGGCAACCGAAGATAACCCTCGCGGACACCCAATGGTAGCGCAACCTGCAATACAGCAAGGTAAATTGTTGGGTAAAAATCTTGTAAACTTAATAGAGAACAAACCTATGAAACCATTTGTCTATTTTGACAAGGGTAGTATGGCAACCATTGGAAGAAATAAAGCGGTTTGCGATATAAAGAAATTTAGGTTTCAAGGTGTTTTTGCTTGGTTTGTTTGGATGTTTGTACACCTTTTTTTCTTGATCGGATTTAGAAATAGAATGGTAGTATTTATAAATTGGGTGTATAATTACATCAGGTTTGATCGAGAGGCACGGTTGATCATCCGTCCATTTAAGAGAGACTACAGTCAGTTTAAAGATTAACTACTAATTACTTCTAAGGTACATGCAGAAGAGGAGTCACAAATAGCGGACTTACCATTGTCATTTGCCGGGTTATCAATATCTGGTTATGCATGTCCAGTTCTTGCAATTGGTGGTATCCATAAATCTTTTATAACGTAATTTGGAGTGTCTGAATCACTGAAATTAAGGCTTCAAAATTTTTGTGACATGTTTATATTAAGTGAAAGGTTCAGGTCTAGTATATTGGCTAAAGTGTACTTAAATGAAAAATTATATCTGTTTAGTGATTTAGAAGCAGAGGTTGCTACAGAAAAGGCAGGAGTTGCACAAACACCATGTCGTCTTGATATTGTGCCTGGTGCTGATTATGATATCAATGAAAATTTCATGATAGAGTTGAAGAGTAATGTTCAGCTAAACAAGTCAAATTTTGGTATGTGTGGTGAGACTAAGTTGGCAATGGCTACGGTATATACTATTGGTAGTAAAAGGAAATTTTAATGACTTTTTCTGGGGTGATAGGTGTTCATAACCTCGGCTAAATGGGTACGGTCTACATGCATGTATATTTCTGTTGTAGTAATACTTTCATGACCTAACATTTGTTGAATTGATCTTAAGTCGGCTCCGTTTTCAAGTAAGTGAGTGGCAAAAGAATGTCTAAAGGTATGTGGACTAATACTTTTCTTCAAGTCAATTTTAACCGCTAAGTTTTTTACAATAGTAAATATCATGGCACGGGTAAGTTGCTTTCCACGACGGTTAAGAAAAAGAATATCTTGAAAACCTTCTTGAATATTTAAATGGACTCTGATTTCATTTCTATAAATATCAATGTATTTTTTGTTTACAGAACTTACAGGTACAAAGCGCTGTTTGTCACCTTTACCGGTAACTTTAATAAAGTCTTCCTCAAAAAACAGATCAGAAATTTTTAATCCAATAAGCTCAGAAACTCGTAATCCGCAGCCATATAAAGTTTCTAGCATAGCTCTGTTACGCTCTCCTTCTGCAGAGCTCAGATCAATTGCACAAATTAATTTATCTATTTCATTTTCTGAAAGTGTATCTGGTAATTTGCGCCCAATTTTAGGAGATTCAATTAAATCTAACGGATTGTCTTTCCGGTAATCTTCAAAAATTAAATAATTGAAAAAACTTTTGAGTCCAGATATAATTCGAGCTTGAGACCTTGGATTGACCACTTTGGCAATTTCATAAATAAATTGTTGTACAGTGTTCTTGTCAATAAGAATTGGAGTAACATTAATATCATGAGTCTCAAGAAAAGACATCAATTTTTCAATATCCATAGTGTAGCTCTGAATAGAGTTTTTTGATAGACCACGTTCAAGTTTTAAATAAGTGGTATAATCTTTCAGTGCATGTTTCCATTTCATGGCTTAAAGATAAAGAATACATTAGTTCAGTTGGCTGTAAAGTAAAGCGTATAGAAGTATAAAAGGGTATTATAAAGCTTATTTTTTTTAAATGCTACTTTTTATAACCTACCTATTTGAATGATGTACAACTACTTTTGCCGTATTCACAACAAAGATGCCTGTAAGTTTAGTCTTACCTTTATTTTTGTGATAAATAATCAAACCAACCCATGAATAAGTATTTTGTTTTACTATTTGCCTTATGTTTTTCAACCGGAATTTTTGCTCAAGAAGGATTTAAATTCGGTATACAGGCTGGTATACCCTTAGACGATTATAATGAAGCGGTAAGTGTTGTACTTGGAGCTGATTTCTCATACATGTATCCGCTAGGTGAAGTGGTAGATGTAGGACCTGCTGTTGGTTATATTCATGGTTTTGCCGAAACATTTCAAACAACGATTATTAGAGAGGAGCAAGAAGCTGTTCAGTTTTTACCATTATCTGCAGGTGTTCGTTTTTGGACATCAAATTATTTCTCGTTTGGTGGTAACGTAGGTTATGCCATGGGCATTAATGACGGTAATGAAGGTGGCTTATATTACAGACCAACAATTGCTTATTTAATGAGTTCAAGTGTAGAGGTTAATTTATCGTATACTGGTATTGATGTTGAGGAAACAACATGGTCAACCGTGACTTTAGGAATTGTCTACAATTTTGAGCCAAAATATAGAACTCGTCGTTAAAGAAATACTTTTTCAAGCAAGATTAATTTACTTTCTGTATTTCTAATTCATTGTATGGTAACATTCATTATTTTTGATATATGAAGATTATCATAATAAATGGCCCCAACCTTAATCTTTTAGGTAAAAGGGAGCCAGAAGTATACGGTTCTGAAACTTTTGAAGATTATTTTTCAAAATTACAATTCAAGTTTAAAGATGTTGAATTGGAATATTTTCAATCTAATATAGAAGGAGAGTTGATATCCAAGATTCAAGAAACCGGCTTTTCCTATGATGGTATCGTTTTGAATGCGGCGGCGTATACACATACTTCTGTTGGTATAGGTGATGCGGTAAAGGCGGTAGAAATTCCAGTTATAGAAGTCCATATCTCTAATACACACCAACGCGAAGAGTTTAGGCATATATCTTACATATCACCTGCAGCACGTGGTGTTATACTTGGATTTGGCTTAAAAAGTTATGATTTGGCTATCGAGAGCTTTTTATTTTAACTCAAAAATGAGCTAAAGGACTTCTAAGTATTTGAAATTTTTAAAGGCACTGTTAGTGGCTTTATATTTTCATTTATTTACCAGAATTGTTAAATAGAAAAATTATTCTGAAGTGTTGTCTTCAGCTCTTAAATATTTCTCTTCAACGTAGAATGTAGCAAAGGGTAGGAGAGATGCTAATCCGAAAATGAATACTTTTTTAAAGCTCCATTTATGGGTAAACCCAACGATTAGCGTCAGTGCAATAAAGGCAATGAAAAGTACGCCGTGCGCGTAACCTACCAATTTATTTGGACCTGGTATTTCTGCCCAATATTTTAAAGGCATGGTTACCCCGAACAACGCCAAATAGGAGATTCCTTCTAAAATTGCCGTTGCTCGAAATAATTTTAACATGCTGTACTGTATTGTGATTAATTATAAGTGGATAACCTCGTCATAAGCTGCTGCAGTTGCTTCCATAACAGCTTCGCTCATAGTTGGGTGTGGGTGAATAGCTTTTAGTACTTCGTGCCCTGTAGTTTCAAGTTTACGACCAAGAACCGCTTCAGCAATCATATCTGTAACACCTGCACCGATCATATGGCAACCTAGCCATTCGCCGTACTTGGCATCATATATAACTTTAACGAATCCTTCATAAGCTCCGGCAGCTTTTGCCTTACCACTTGCAGAGAAAGGAAATTTACCAACTTTAATTTCAATACCTTTTTCTCTAGCTTGCTTTTCCGTTAAACCAACAGAGGCAATTTCAGGAGAACAGTATGTACAACCTGGTATGTTACCGTAATCTAATGGTTCAACGTGCATTTCTGCTAACTTTTCTACACATAAAATACCTTCGGCAGATGCAACATGTGCAAGTGCAGGCCCAGGTGTAACGTCACCAATGGCAAAGTATCCTGGTATGTTTGTTTGGTAGTAGTCATTTACCAAAATCTTATCTCTATCGGTAGCAATACCAACGTCTTCTAAACCTATATTTTCAATATTGGTTTTAATACCAACAGCAGATAATACAATATCAGCTTCAAGAACTTTTTCTCCTTTTGCTGTTTTTACCGTAGCTTTTACACCACTACCAGAAGTATCAACAGAAGTAACTTCAGCAGATGTCATAATCTTAACCCCTGCTTTTTTAAAGCTTCTTTCTAATTGCTTAGAAACATCTTCATCCTCAACTGGTACAATATTCGGTAAATATTCAACAACGGTAACCTCGGTTCCCATAGAGTTGTAGAAGTAAGCGAATTCAATACCGATAGCACCACTACCAACAACAATCATTTTCTTTGGTTGCTTGTCTAAGGTCATAGCCTGTCTGTACCCAATAATTTTCTTGCCATCTTGTGGTAAGCTAGGTAGTTCTCGACTTCTTGCTCCTGTTGCAATAATGATATTGTTAGCACTGTATTCAGTAGTAGAACCATCTTCAGCCTTAACAGAAACTTTTTTTCCTGGTTTTAAAGTACCGTAACCTTTGATTACTTCAATTTTATTTTTTTTCATCAAGAACTGAACACCTTTGCTCATTCCATCAGCAACACCGCGACTCCTTTTAACAACCGCATCAAAATCTTTATCGGCACCTTTAATTTTTAAACCGTAATCTTCTGCATGTTTCAAGTATTCAAATACTTGTGCAGATTTCAACAAAGCTTTGGTAGGTATACAACCCCAATTTAAGCAAACGCCGCCTAAACTTTCTTTTTCAATAATGGCAGTCTTAAAGCCTAATTGTGCAGCCCTAATTGCGGTAACATATCCGCCAGGACCACTACCTAAAACGATAATATCGAAAGTGCTCATATTTTGATTTTTTGTAGTTTTTATTGAAGTGCAAAAATACAAAACCAAATTGAGATTGATTGTAGGATTTTAAAATATGACCTTTATTATGAAATTGTGATATTTTGAAAAAGTTCTAGTTAGTTTACTATGAATGTTATAGAAACAAACAAGAGACCTAAAAAGGTCTCTTGTTTGTACTATATTTTAGTAAAAAATTATTCTGCGGGAACAAAATTTAAAGCTACACCATTTATACAGTGACGCAAACCTGTTGGGTCTGGTCCGTCTTCAAAAACATGACCTAAGTGACCTCCACAGGTACCACAATGTTCTTCCGTTCTTTTATAGCCAATTTTATAATCTACATCATAGGCAACGTTACCTTCGATCTCTTCATAAAAACTTGGCCATCCGGTACCAGAATCAAATTTTGTGTAACTTTTAAATAGAGGCGTGGAACATGCGGCACAGACATAAGTCCCTTTTTCTTTATTCTTTAAAAGCTCGCTAGAAAAAGGGTTTTCAGTAGCAGCTTCACGAAGTACGTAATACTCAGAATCTGTTAGTTCTTTTTTCCATTCGCTATTCGTTTTCTGTATGGCAAATTCTTTTTTATCACTCGTTTTTGTTAAGGAGGCCATCTCTTTTTGTTGAGAGTTGCCTTTACAGCTTACAAAGAGTACCAATAGGGCAATTGCAATATTTATTTTCATCTTTTCAATTTTTTAATTCTGTCGGTGAAATTACCTATTCCTTTCAAGGTAATATATCTACGAGTTTTTTAGAGTTAAAGTTTTAATAAATGGTTATATAAAAGCCTTTGAGAAGTGCTCAAAGGCTTTAGCTTAAATAGGTTAATTACCCAGGGATATTATTATAATGTTACTTTCTGAACTTCTTCTTCTGTAACACCTAAATGTGCCATTACGGAATTAATGTTAGAAGTGTCTAATTTGCCGGTGGTTGATTCTGCCGGTAAAACAGCAATTCTAAAAACTTGATTGTCAGTATCGCCTGGTTGTAAAGTAGCTAGGTCAAAATCTGACTCTAAGAAAATACTAACATCTAAAAAGGTGTAGTCAAAGTTATATTGTAAAAGCCCTTGATCTAATATTCTTGTTTGCGGCATTAATCTCCAAATATCAACAGATTCACCGTTACTATCTTCGGTTACATCCCAAAGCATATAAACCAAAACTACATCAGTTTCAAAAACTTCTATAGTTTGTGGAAACTCGTAAAATATAGAATAGTCATTATCTAAAGTAAAGGTGCCTTCAATATCCACTACTTGACCTAAGATGTTTATGCCGTCTTCTCCAGCAATTCCTGGGTCACCATCAAACCCTTGTGGTCCTTGTGGTCCTTCACATGATATAATAAACAACGCGGCTAGTGCTCCAATAAATAATTTTAGTTTTCTCATAATATTATAATTTTATGGTTTGAGTTTTAATTTTGAATAGTTGTTTCAAAAAGCGTTCCAATTTTGGTATTTAGGTAATTAAATCGGATATTAACCTCTATATTCTCAACAAAAAAGAATTGAAGTCGGTCGTCTTTAAAAGATGATTAGCTTTACAAAAATAAACACTCTATATGCCTAACGTACAAGTTCACTCACTTTTCACTGATTTTGACATTGATCTTTTTAAAGGAGGTAAGCATTATCGGTTATATGAAAAGTTGGGTTCACATTTGGTAGAAGTAGATGGTGTAACCGGTACATACTTTGCTGTATGGGCTCCGTCTGCAAAGCAAGTATCCGTTATCGGTAATTTTAATTCGTGGAACGTAGAAGAGCACCAATTAAATGTTAGATGGGATTCTAGTGGTATTTGGGAAGGATTTATACCTAATATAGGTAAGGGTGAAATATACAAGTATAAAATACAATCTAATAATAACGATATCTGGACAGAAAAAGCAGATCCTTTTGCTAGATATTGCGAGCACCCGCCAAACACAGCTTCCATAATTTGGACAGCTGAGCATGATTGGAAAGATGATGCGTGGATGGGGTATAGACAAGATAAAAACGGATTAGATAAACCTTATTCCGTTTATGAAGTGCACTTGGGGTCTTGGAAAAAGAATGCCGAGAATAAGTTTTTGACCTATAAAGAGTTTGCAATAGACCTTGTAAATTATGTTAAAGATATGGGGTATACCCATGTTGAGTTTATGCCGGTAATGGAATATCCTTACGATCCATCTTGGGGATATCAGCTAACCGGTTATTTTGCGCCGACATCAAGATTTGGTTCTCCAGAAGAATTTAAGTTTTTGGTAGATGCTTTTCATCAAAACGATATAGGTGTAATTTTAGATTGGGTACCTTCTCATTTTCCAGAAGATGCTCACGGGCTTGGCTTTTTTGATGGTTCTAATTTATATGAACACCCAGATAGAAGAAAAGGCTACCATACGGATTGGAAGAGTTTGATATTTAATTATGGCAGAAATGAGGTTAGAGCTTTTCTGATAAGTAATGCTATATTCTGGTTGGATCAATTTCATGTAGATGGTCTTCGTGTAGACGCTGTGGCGTCTATGTTGTATTTAGACTATTCTAGGGAAGATGGAGAGTGGGAGCCTAACATGTATGGTAATAACGAGAATTTAGAGGCAATGTCGTTTATTCGTGAATTGAACGAAGCCGTATACTCTAATTTTGAAGGTGTACAGACCATTGCTGAAGAATCTACCGCATTTACGGGCGTGTCTAAGCCAGTACAACACGGCGGGTTAGGTTTTGGAATGAAATGGATGATGGGTTGGATGCATGACACCCTGCAATTTTTTCAAAAAGAACCAATTTATAGAAAACACCATCAAAACGATTTAACCTTTAGTATGACCTATGCTTTTACCGAGCATTTCATGTTGCCTTTTTCACATGATGAGGTAGTTTATGGCAAACAGTCGTTGGTATATAGAATGCCAGGTGATGAATGGCAGCGTTTTGCGAATCTAAGATTGTTGTTTGGGTATATGTTTACGCACCCCGGAACCAAATTAATGTTTATGGGTGGTGAATTTGGGCAAACGGCAGAATGGAATTTTGAGCAAAGTTTAGACTGGCATTTGCTGCAGTATGATGGTCATAAAGGAATTCAAGATTTTGTAAAGGATTTAAACCATTTATATAAAAGTGCACCAGCGTTGTACGAGAAACAATTTAGTCCAGAAGGCTTTCAGTGGATAGATTATAGTGATCACGAAAATTCTGTTTTAACTTATGTACGTAAAGGTCATGATGAGAAAAACGATTTGGTCATTGCATGTAATTTTACTCCGGTACCGCGAGAAAATTATAGAATAGGAAATCCTAAGAAAGGGAAATTAGTAGAGGTTTTAAATAGTGATGATGCCAAATATGGTGGTGGCGGTAATGTGAACGGTAAAGTAAAATCATCTACTAAACCATCTCACGGATTTAAAAAGTCTATAGAAATTACAATTCCGCCTTTAGGTATTGTAATACTGAAATAACTTATAGCAATTGCAGAATATTTAGGCAATTTTAAAGTGTTTCTGTGGTTTTAATAATTTGATATTTTTTAATTTATAAGTTCATGATTACAAATACAGAGCTTGAGTATAAAGGTAATTTATACCCAAACCATATCGTTGAATTTTCACAAGACTCAGATAAATTATACTTCACTACAGACAACGGTGTTGTCTTACAGATAACAATATTAAGAGGTAGTATTATTCGTTTTAGGTATGCTACAAATTATAATTTTCAACCAGATTTCTCGTATGCCATAGACCCAGATGCTACAATGGGATATAGTAAGTTAGAAGTTGTAGAGAATGACACCGAGTATATTATCTCTACGGCAAGACTGAGTGTTTTAGTAGATAAGATGACCTTAAGAACTCAAATTTCTGATTTAGAAGGTAATATCATCTGCGAAGACGAATTAGGTTTTCATTGGGAAGAAAATTATGAGTACGGTGGTAATACCGTAAAATTGAGTAAAATAACTCAATCAGGAGAAAGTTTTTACGGCATGGGTGATAAAGCCATGCATAGTAACTTAAAGGGCAAAAGAGTTGAAAATTGGGTAACCGATCAATTTGCATTTGCAAAGGAGCAAGATCCATTATATAAAGCAATACCATTTTACGTCGGTTTAAATAAAGGCAAGGCATACGGTATTTATTTTGATAATAGTTTTAGAACAGGTTTCGATTTTTCGCAGGAACGAAGAAATATAACCAGCTTTTGGGCAGATGGTGGTGAAATGAATTATTATTTCATTTTTGGACCAGATATGTCAAAAGTGGTAAGTTCTTATTCTAGTTTAACTGGAACACCAGAGTTGCCGCCTATGTGGGCATTGGGTTTTCATCAGTCTAAATGGAGTTATTATCCAGAGAGTAATGTAAAAGAGGTGGCTAGTGAGTTTAGAAAACTTCAAATTCCGTGTGATGCTATCTATTTGGATATAGACTACATGGACGGATTCAGATGTTTTACTTGGGATAAAAACCATTTTCCCGATCCAAAGCGAATGATTCAAGAATTGGAAGATGATGGTTTTAAAACTGTAGTAATGATTGATCCAGGTATTAAAGTGGATCGTAATTATTGGATATATAACGAAGCCTTAGAGAATGATTATTTCTGTAAAAGAGGCGATGGTCCATTAATGCATGGTAAGGTATGGCCGGGAGAATGTAATTTTCCAGATTTTACCAATCCTGCAGTACGTGAGTGGTGGGCTGAGCTATATAAAGAGTTTATGTCAGAATTAGGTGTTCATGCCGTTTGGAATGATATGAACGAACCTGCAGTAATGGAAGTACCGACAAAAACGGCACCATTAGATACACGTCATGATTATGATGGTCACCCTTGTACACACCGTAAAGCACATAATGTCTACGGTATGCAAATGGTTAGGGCTACTTATGAAGGGGTCAAAAAATATGTATACCCTAAAAGACCATTTGTAATTACAAGAGCTGCATTTGCAGGTACACAACGATATTCTTCTACTTGGACAGGAGATAATGTTGCTACTTGGGAGCATTTATGGATAGCCAACGTTCAGGTACAGCGCATGTGTTTAAGTGGATATTCTTTTGTAGGGTCTGATATTGGTGGATTTGCTGAGCAGCCAGATGGCGAATTATTTGCCAGATGGATACAATTAGGTATATTTCATCCCTTTTGTAGAGTACACTCAAGTGGTGATCATGGAGATCAAGAACCATGGTCATTTGGTACCGAGATTACGGACATCGTTAGAAAATTTATAAATCTGCGATATCAGTTGCTTCCGTATTTATACACTATGTTCTATAAATACACAAAGGAGAATATACCAATGATCCAGTCTTTGGTATTCTTTGACCAAGAAGATAACCAAACTCATTTTAGAACAGACGAGTTTATATTTGGAGAAAAAATATTAGTTTGTCCTATACAAGAACCTAATGCACAAGGACGTAGAATGTATATTCCAAGAGGAGATTGGTATGACTTTTGGACTAATGAACAAGTAGAGGGAGGTAAAGAGAAGTGGGTCACAGCAGAGATAGATATGCTTCCAATCTTTGTAAAAGCGGGGTCTATAATTCCTAAATATCCTATTCAGCAATACGTTGGTGAGAAGGTAGTAGAAGAATTGATTTTAGAGGTGTATTATAAGGAAGGCACTGAAGCATCAGAGGTATATGAAGATGCAACTAATGGTTATGATTATAAAAAAGGACGATATTCTTTAAGTAATTATAAATTGACCGGTAAGGATAATTCATTGACCATTCAGTTATTTAAAGATGGCACTTTTGATACGGAATATAAAAAAATGAAACTTAATTTTCATGGTCTTCCGTTTGAGATTGATAAGGTTATGATAGATAATGAAGAAGTGTTATTACATAAAATATCGACCAATGATAATCACGATTTGCTTATAGACAAAAACTTTACGCTATTGCATTTATCGGCAAAACAATAACTTTGTAGATTATTACCATTAACTAAATTTAATAATATGAGAAAATTAGTATTAATAGTATTCGTCTTTATTGGCGTTTCTGCCTGTAAGGTAAATCCTTTTACAGGTCAAAAAACACTTAACTTTTACCCTAACAGTCAGGTATTTCCATCTGCATTTGCACAGTATGATCAGTTTTTAACCGATAATAATGTTGTAACCGGTACAACAGATGCTCAGATGATAACAAGAGTAGGTCAGCGTATTTCTAGTGCTGCAGAACGTTGGTTGACTGCAAACGGACACCCAGGTTATTTAGCGGATTATAAATGGGAGTATAATTTAGTAAAAGATGAGACCGTAAACGCTTGGTGTATGCCAGGAGGTAAAATTGTATTTTACACGGGTATCTTACCAATTACGCAAACAGAAACCGGTGTAGCGGTAGTTATGGGTCATGAAGTAGCCCATGCATTGGCTGATCATGGAGCACAACGTATGAGTGCAGGTACATTACAGCAGTTAGGTGCTGTGGCCGGTAACGTTGCAATTAAAAATCAACAAACCTTAGGCTTGTTCAATCAAGCTTACGGTGTAGGTACACAATATTTAGGAATGTTACCATTTAGTAGAAGTCACGAAACTGAAGCAGATAGAATAGGCTTGCAGATTATGGCTATTGCCGGTTACGACCCTTATGAAGCTGCAGAGCTTTGGAAAAGAATGAAGGCAAACAGTGGAGGAGAGGCTCCGCCAGAATTCATGAGTACACACCCTTCTAATGATACAAGAATTAATAACTTAACGGCTTGGGCACCAGATGCTGAAGCGGAAGCTGCAAAATTTGGGGTAATGAAATTTCAATAAAACGTTAAGGATTATTGTATATTGAAGCCGTTCAGAAATGAACGGCTTTTTATTTTTATATATGGGGAAGACACTAGTTGCAAAAGGAAGTAAAAAATTATTGAACGCTTGGGCTTTTTATGATTGGGCCAATTCAGTGTATACGCTAACCATAGCCTCCTCTATTTTTCCCATTTATTACTCTACGCTTTTTGCATCTAAAGATGAATTGGTTTCGGCTTTCGGTTTTGAAATGAAACAGACCGTACTCATTTCAATAGTTACTGCTTTTACTTTTCTTGTCGTAGCTTTTTTATCGCCCTTATTATCTGGTATAGCAGATTACGTAGGTAATAAAAAAATGTTCATGAAGTTTTTTTGTTACACTGGTAGTGTAGGTTGTATAGGGCTTTATTGGTTTGATCTAGAACAAATTCATCTCAGCCTTTTGTTTTATTTTATGGGATTGATAGGATATTGGGGAAGTCTAGTTTTTTATAATTCATATCTGCCAGATATAGCTTTTGAAGATCAGCAAGATAGTATTAGCGCTAAAGGTTTTTCAATGGGGTATTTTGGTAGTGTTCTTCTACTATTGCTGAACTTGGCTATGGTTATGAAACCAGAGTGGTTTGGGTTTAATATTGGTGAAACTGAAGACACTTTAAACTTGGCTAAAGTAGAGGCAATGAGAATATCGTTTATAACCGTTGGGGTATGGTGGTTGCTTTTTAGTCAATATACATTTTGGGTACTGCCTAAAGGAGTAGGTAAGGGTCATAAAATAACTAGAGATGTGTTGTTCAACGGACTTAAAGAACTAAAAGTAGTTTGGGGGCAATTAAAAGAAAATGAAAGACTAAAACGTTATTTAAATGCCTTTTTTGTTTTCAGTATGGCGGTACAAACAATTATGTTGGTTGCGGTATATTTTGGAGAAAAGGAAATTGCTTGGGGAACGGAAAGTGAAAAAACTACAGGTTTGATTATTAGTGTGTTGGTTATACAATTGGTGGCAATTGTTGGTGCTGTAATCACCTCTAAGGCATCTGATAAATATGGTAATATTAAAACTTTGATAGTTATAAATGCCATATGGATGTTGCTATGTATCTACGCATATTTTATGGTTACACCAACGCAATTTTATATTGCAGCTGGTTTTGTAGGTTTGGTAATGGGAGGTGTTCAGTCTTTAGGGAGGTCAACATATTCAAAATTCTTACCAGAAACAGAAGATACTACCTCGTATTTTAGCTTTTATGACGTTGCTGAGAAAATAGGAATAGTTATAGGTATGGCACTCTTTGCTTTAATAGATCAGGTAAGTGATATGCGTAATGCTATTTTGTTTTTATTCTTATTCTTTTTGGGAGGAATAATTTTATTATTGAGAGTAGATGAATCAAAGAAGCCCCTTTAAAAGAGGCTTTTTTGAATTGATTGTTCGCTATTTTGATTTTATTCTTTTACCCCTTAGATATGTCTCCCGAACCTGAAGTTTTAGTATTTACTTTCTCAGGATTTCCTCTGTAAGAAATATCTCCAGAGCCAGATACACGGGCTTTAATGGATTTATTTGCCGTAACTTGAATATCTGCAGAACCAGATACTGTGGCTTCAACGTTATCAGCTTCAAGCTCATATGCTTCTATGTCTCCGCTACCAGAAATAGTAGCTCCAAAGTCGGTAGTTCTTCCGCTTAAAGTAATATCGCCAGATCCTGACATTGACGCTGAAATGGAATTTGAATCGATATCCAAAGTAATATCTCCTGATCCTGACATTGCAGTACTGAATTTATCGGCTTTAATTTTTGTTTTTCCAACGATATCACCAGAACCTGACATGGCAACATGGCTAATTGATTCTACAGGTACGCTGATGTGAATTCCAGATTTCCAATTGCTTGATTTTAGATTAACGCCTTTTTCTGTTTTAATGACCAATTTGCCATCTTTTACTTCGGTGATAATATATTCTAAAAGATTTTCTTCACCTTTTAAAGTAATCTCTCCTTCGTTGCCAGAAACCAAGTCAACATCAAACCAGCCTGATACTGCTACTCCGTCATAATCGCCAGTATTTCTTTCAATAGTAATATTGTTTCCATTTCCTTTAATAGTTTTTCCCCATTGTGCTGAACAGGAAAGGGAGATTAACCCCGTACATAGTAATACACTTAACTTTTTCATGATATTCATTTTTAATTGATTGATTGATATTTATTTTTTTGTAAAGCTTATTCCGCCATAGTCACTTGATAGTGTCATTCTATTTCCACTTCCTTTAGATCCGTAAAAGCCTTCGTAGTGTTTGTCGGAAGATTTTTCAGTACTTATGTTGATGGTGAAATCGTCTTTACCGCTAACTCCAGAATAACTGGTGGATATATCGAAATCAAAATGATATTCTCTGTTATAACCAATTTTAATACCTGTGTAATCTGTCCTTATCTCCACATTACCGGCATCTGCAGCTAGTTCGTCAATACGAATAGAACCATAGTCGGCTCCAATTGATACATTACCATGCACGGTGCCTAATTTTACTGTAATGTAATCACCATTGCCATCTATATTTTTTAACTCTGAAACATCCATATTTCCATAATCACTGGTATATTCTAAATTATCCATGGTGCCTATACTGGCATTTGTATAATCGGCATTTATAGCTAGGTTTCCGGCTTTTTCAATGGTAAAACCTGAGTAGTCTGCTCTAATCTCTCCACTATTGACGTAGCCAATGGTAGATTTAGAAGTATAATCGAAATTTAATTTATTGTTTCTACCTCTAAGCTCACCTAATTCTAATCTACCGTAGTCACAACTAATTCTGGCATGACCATCTATTCTATCCAATATAATATTACCATAGTCGTTGCTAAGGTTGACATTGTTTTTGACAGGTATTTTTATGGTGTAATTGATCTGCATATTTACATTGCTGTTATTTCCCCAGCTCCATCCCCAGCCATTACTACTTTTATTGAAAATAGTTTCTGCAGATACGCGTTCGTTACTAGCTTCAAAATCAACAGAAATCTCATCAAGTTTTTTCTGAACCTTATCTTCGTTGTTTCCGTTGGTCTTAATATGAACTTCAATAACAACTTTGTTCTCGTTCCAGGAGGTGATGTTTAAATTGCCGTAAGAGTTGTCTATTTTAAGTAAAGCATTGGCATTTACATTAAATTCTTTTTTAATGGTTTTTTCTCTGGTATGTTTACCGTCAAAAGAATTATTGGCGGTAGCCACGGTTGTGAACGCTAGCATTAATAGCCAAGTGTATTTATATAGTAAAGTTTTCATCATTCGATTTTTTTATTGATTTAATATTTTCAATCTGTATCATTACTTCGTTAAGAAGGTCTATTCTAGTTTGGAAATTTGTGATCATAGCGCTTAATATTAGTTTGCTATTACCACCGTTTAAAAGGTCTTGTTCCATTTTTGTATAGTTCAATTGAAGTTTTTTCAATTGCGCCATGGTATCATTAATAATTCTTTCTGTTTCTGGTGATTTTTCAGAATTCAGTTCGTTGATCTGCTCTTCGATTAGGTTTGCAAAATAAAATTGTGTCTTAGAAGCTTCCGGAGAAATTTCGGCAACTTTTTCTTCAATACTATTGGCGGTGTTCAATTGAAATATTCCAACAGATAATAGAATAGCAATAGAAGCGGCAACGGATAAGAATAACATCCAAGGATTCTTTTTCTTTGGTTCAAGCGTTGCCACGCCTTTAGATTCGTTTAATTTTTCTAAAAAACGTTGTTGGTGCCCACTGGTGGGTTCCGCATAATCCATTTTGTCCTGTAGCTCAATAAAAAGCTCGTCAATAGTATCTTTCTTCATTAGACCGCGAGTATTAATTTTTTTCTAAGACTTTCTTTAGCACGTGAAACAGTAGTTCTGCAATTGGCATAACTAATATTCATGATTTCGCAAATTTCATCATAATCAAATCCTTCAATTAGATGTAAGGTCAAAGAAATTCTGTAATTGTCTTTTAAATCTTTCATGGTTTCCATCACTTTTTGAGCCTTTAGTTCTGTAAACACATGGTCAGATGCAATTCCGTCATTATCTTCGACCTTGTACAATACTTCATCTAAAGCAACTTCATTCTTTTTTTGTTGCTTTCTATATTGATGTATGCTGTTGTTGATAACAATACGTTTCAACCAGGATCCAAAAGTTACTTCCCCTTTAAAAGTATGCAGTTTCGTAAATGCGCTTAAAAACGATTCTTGCATAATGTCTTCTGCTTGGGCAGTATCTTTTACAATTCTGAGTGCAGTATTGAACATGGCCTTGTAATACCTGTTATACACTTCTAGCTGTGCACTTTGTTTACCGGCTATGCACAATTGCACTAGCTCATCAATATGTTCCTTTTGTTGGCTCAAAAAGTGATTGGTTTATTGAAAGATGATTCAATTTACGGTTTGTTACAGTTTGGTAGAATTATTATTAAAAATTCTTTCTTTTTTATAAAATTCAATTTTTAAAATGAAATAATTCAGTTGGCATAAGAATTGAAATACTTATGTGCAGATGAAGATGTAAAAAGCTGTATTCGCTTAGTTTTCATGGCTATTACAGTATTTATTTATAATTTATAAAAATAAAGTTCTGATCGCTTAATGACAGAATGACCGATATATGAGTATGGAAGATTCTAAATTTTCAAATTTTGACAATATGTCTTTACAAGGAATAGATCAAGATTCTGAGCTTATACCACTATTGACTCCAGAAGATGAGGAGCAAATGAATAGTGAAACCCTGCCAGAAACTTTACCAATTTTACCTTTAAGAAATACCGTGCTTTTTCCTGGTGTGGTAATACCTATTACAGCAGGTAGAGATAAAAGTATACAATTGATAAAAGATGCCAATAATGGCTCTAAGGTCATTGGTGTGGTTTCACAGAAAGATGAGGAAACGGAAAATCCGGATGTACAAGATATTAACACTTTAGGTACGGTAGCAAGAATTTTACGTGTGCTACAGATGCCAGATGGTAATACTACCGTAATCATACAAGGTAAAAAACGATTTGAGATTGCTGAGGTACTTACCAAAAAACCATATTTTACGGCAACGGTAAGAGAGACCGAAGAAGTAAGACCAGAAAAGAATAATAAGGAATTCTTGGCTATAATCGAGTCAATCAAAGAATTGGCATTAAAGATTATTAGAGATAATCCTAATATTCCTAGTGAAGCATCTTTTGCCATTAAGAATATTCAAAGTAATTCATTCTTAATAAATTTTGTGTCCTCTAATCTAAATTTAGATGTAAAGGCGAAACAAGATTTATTAGAGATAGGTAGCTTACAAGAAAGAGCATTGGCAACATTGAAATATATGAATGTTGAAATGCAAAAACTGGAGCTTAAGAATGATATACAGTCTAAGGTTAGAAATGACTTGGACCAGCAGCAAAGAGAATATTTTTTACATCAGCAAATGAAAACCATTCAAGAAGAATTGGGAGGCGTTTCATATGATGAGGAATTGGAGGAGATGAAAATCAAATCTAAAAAGAAGAAGTGGGGTAAAAAGGTAAAGGAACATTTTGATAAAGAACTAGCTAAGATGAAGAGAATGAATCCGCAAGTGGCGGAATATTCTATTCAACGAAATTATTTGGATCTATTATTGGAATTGCCTTGGAAAGAATATTCAAAAGATAAGTTCGATTTAAAAAGAGCACAGAGAATATTAGACCGTGATCATTATGGTCTAGAAGATGTTAAGAAGAGAATCATTGAATATTTAGCGGTATTAAAACTGCGAAACGATATGAAGTCTCCAATTTTATGTCTTTACGGACCTCCAGGAGTTGGTAAAACATCATTAGGAAAATCTGTTGCAGAGGCATTAGGTAGAGAATATGTGCGTATGTCACTTGGTGGATTGCGTGATGAAGCTGAGATTAGAGGTCATCGTAAAACTTACATAGGTGCAATGCCAGGTAGAATTATCCAAAGTCTTAAAAAGGCAGGCACATCTAATCCTGTTTTTATTTTAGATGAAATAGATAAGTTGTCGAACAGCAATCAGGGAGATCCTTCTTCTGCGATGCTTGAGGTTTTAGATCCTGAACAGAATAGTGACTTTCATGATAATTTCTTAGAGTTGGGTTATGACCTTTCTAAAGTAATGTTCGTTGCTACGGCCAATAATTTAGGAAGTATACAGCCAGCACTTAGAGATCGTATGGAGATTATAAATGTGAGCGGATATACCATTGAAGAAAAAGTGGAGATTGCTAAAAAGCATTTATTACCAAAGCAATTGACCGAGCATGGTTTAGATGCTAGTCACTTAAAAATAGGAAAGCCACAACTTGAGAAAATTGTTGAAGGGTATACGCGTGAATCTGGTGTGCGTTCTTTAGAAAAGCAAATAGCCAAAATGGTACGTTATGCCGCTAAATCTATTGCTACAGAAGAAGCGTATGATATTAAAGTAAGCAATGAAGATATTATAGAAGTATTGGGAGCACCAAAAATGGAGCGTAACAAATATGAAAATAATGAAGTTGCGGGTGTAGTTACAGGTTTAGCTTGGACCAGTGTTGGTGGTGATATTTTGTTCATAGAATCTATACTTTCAAAAGGTAAAGGGTCTATGAGTATCACCGGTAACCTAGGTAAGGTCATGAAAGAATCTGCTACCATTGCCATGGAATACATAAAATCTAATGCAGAACGTTTTGGTATTGATCCATCTGTATTTGAAAAGTATAATGTACATATACATGTGCCAGAAGGTGCAACGCCAAAAGATGGACCAAGCGCTGGTATTACCATGCTAACTTCTTTGGTTTCATTGTTTACTCAAAAGCGAATAAAAAAGAGTTTGGCAATGACGGGTGAGATTACGTTACGTGGTAAAGTATTGCCTGTTGGTGGAATAAAGGAGAAGATTCTTGCAGCTAAAAGAGCAAAAATCAAAGAGATTATTCTTTGTGCGGATAATGAGCGTGATATTAAGGAAATCAAAGAATCTTACTTAAAAGGATTAACTTTTCATTACGTAAAGGAAATGTCTGAAGTTATTGATATTGCCATTACGGATGATAATGTGAAAAACGCAAAGGAATTGTAATCTAGCTTTTCTTTATATTTTTGAAACAATGAAAAAAATTACCATTGCAATAGACGGATTCTCTTCTACGGGAAAAAGCACTTTGGCCAAGCAATTAGCGAAAAAGCTAGAATATGTATATGTGGACACAGGTGCAATGTACCGTGCGGTTACTTTATTTGCTATGAAATCTGGTTTTGTAGATGCAGGTAAAGTTGATGAAGACGCATTGGTGAATTCACTAGGTGACATTGAGCTGAATTTTATCTTTAATTCAGATGTAGGGTTTGCCGAAATGTATTTGAATGGTGAAAATGTAGAGAAAGAAATTAGAACCATGCCGGTGTCCAAGAATGTTAGTCAGGTTTCTGTAATACAAGCCGTACGAGAGAAGCTAGTAGCTATGCAGCAAGCAATGGGTATGGATAAAGGTATAGTGATGGACGGTAGAGATATTGGTACTGTAGTGTTCCCAAATGCAGAACTTAAAATTTTCATGACGGCTTCACCAGAAAAAAGAGCGGTAAGAAGATATAAAGAATTGCTGGATAGGGGAGAAGATGTTGATTATGAAGATATTCTTGAAAATGTTCAAAAACGAGATTTTATAGATAGTAATCGGGCAATTTCACCTTTAAAAAGGGCAGAAGATGCCATTGAGTTTGATAATAGTGATTTAGGACTAGAGGATCAGTTTCAAAGAATCTATGAACATTCGCTTCGGGTTATTGGGAAGCAAGCATAAAAAAAGAGGTTAGCATTGCTAACCTCTTTTTATTTATATAGTATTGATACTATTTGTTTGGAATAACCAATACTTGATCTGGATGAATAACATCCGGATTCTTCAAGATACCAGTATTTGCTTCAAAAATCTCTTTGTATTTCATTGCATCACCATAGTAGTGTTTCGCTATTTTGCTTAAAGACTCACCACCTTTAACTACGTGTCTGTGATATACAGAATCGTCTTCAACAGAGATATTAGCTTTGATGTCAGAAGGGCTTTCACCACCTAGTTGCTTAATTTTATCCCACATTAGGTCTTTTTCATATGGTGTTTTTGCTTGTCCTTTAATTTTAAGAACATCACCTTCAACAGTTACATCACCGTCTTTTATACCTAATTGCTCACCAAGATCCAATACACCTTGATATTTTGCCTTAACACTCATAATTTTACTTTTTTTTAATGGTTATTATAATACTTCTAAGATAAGCATATTTAAGATGTATAACTCCAAAATCATGCCATAATCCATAAATGAACGTGTAATAAATAGTTGTGTTGTCTAATTTAAATAAAATGATTATTTTTGCACACCTTTTTTGCAAGGAAGTCAAGAGAAAAAGGGATTAGATAAATAAATATAACAACTTTCATAGTCGTTGCTTAAATCTTGATAAGGTTATGGAATACAAATTATTAATCAGCAAATGGCTGAAGAAAAAACAAACGCAGAGGTAGAAGCTACTACCGAAGCAACACAACAAGCTGTTGAAACTCCACAGCAAGATCCAAAAGAATTCTTAGAAAACTTTAACTGGGAAAAATACGAGCAAGGAATTGAGCGTGTTGATGATTCTAAATTAAAGGAATTTGAAGAATTAGTTGCCGAAAACTTCGTAGATACTGCCGATGAGGAAGTAGTAGAAGGTAAGGTTGTTTATATTACTGATAGAGAAGCTATCATTGATATCAACGCAAAATCTGAAGGTGTAATTTCGTTGAACGAATTTCGTTACAACCCAGGTTTAAAAGTTGGTGACAAAGTAGAGGTATTGATCGATATTCGTGAGGATAAAAGTGGTCAATTAGTATTGTCTCACAGAAAGGCGAGAACTATTATGGCTTGGGACCGTGTAAATGCGGCTCATGACAAAGAGGAAATCGTTAGTGGTTTTGTTAAATGCAGAACTAAAGGTGGTATGATCGTTGACGTATTTGGTATTGAAGCTTTCTTGCCAGGTTCTCAAATTGATGTTAAGCCTATTCGTGATTACGATCAGTATGTTAACAAAACAATGGAATTCAAGGTTGTAAAAATCAATCACGAATTTAAGAACGTTGTTGTTTCTCATAAAGCTCTTATTGAAGCTGATATTGAAGAACAGAAGAAAGAAATCATTAGCCAATTAGAAAAAGGACAAGTATTAGAAGGTGTTGTTAAAAACATTACTTCTTACGGTGTGTTTATTGATCTTGGTGGTGTTGATGGTTTAGTTCATATTACTGACCTTTCTTGGAGCAGAATCAACCACCCGAACGAGGTTGTTGAACTTGACCAGAAATTAAATGTTGTAATTCTTGATTTTGATGAAAACAAATCTAGAATTCAATTAGGTCTTAAGCAATTAGAGAAGCATCCTTGGGAAGCTTTATCTGATGAAATTAAGATTGGTGATAAAGTAAAAGGTAAAGTAGTTGTTATAGCTGATTACGGCGCGTTCATCGAAGTTGTTGAAGGTGTTGAAGGTCTTATCCACGTATCTGAAATGTCTTGGTCTACGCACTTGCGTTCAGCACAAGATTTCGTAAAAGTTGGTGATGAGGTTGAAGCAGTTGTATTGACATTGGATCGTGAAGATCGTAAAATGTCTCTTGGTATCAAGCAATTGACTCCAGATCCTTGGACTGATATTACTACTAAATATCCTGTAGGTTCTAAGCATAAAGGTATTGTAAGAAACTTTACAAACTTTGGTGTTTTTGTTGAGCTAGAAGAAGGTATTGACGGTTTAATTTACATCTCTGATCTTTCTTGGACTAAGAAAATCAAGCATCCATCTGAGTTTACTAACGTAGGTGATACTTTAGAGGTTGAAGTATTAGAATTAGATGTTGATGGTCGTAAGTTAAGCTTAGGTCATAAGCAAACTACTGAAAACCCATGGGATAAATATGAAACTGAATTCGCTTTGGGTACAGTTCATACAGCAACCATTTCTGATGTAGTTGATAAAGGTGCAACAATTGAATTTAACGAAGATATTACTGCATTCATTCCTCAGCGTCATTTAGAGAAAGAAGATGGTAAGAAACTAGGTAAAGGCGATGAAGCTGAATTTAAAATTATTGAGTTCAATAAAGACTTCAAACGTGTAGTAGCTAGTCATACTGCTATTTTCCGTGAAGAAGAGCAACGTAATGTAAAAGCAGCTGTCAAAAGACAAGCAGCTAGCGCAGATGAAGCTAAGCCTACTTTAGGTGATGCTAACGATGCACTACAAGCGTTGAAAGACAAAATGGAAGCTGATTCTAAGAAGAAGTAATTTCATTAGTATACATTCTTGAAAAAGGATGATAGATTAAGGCCCGGATATATATCCGGGCTTTTTGTTTTTTAAGATTTTTGAGTTTGATAGAGATGATATACTTGCAAAGCAATTTAAGTTTCGAGATTGTTGGTGATAGTAGCGTGAAGAGATTATGGTTGGTGCAAAAGATTTATAGGATGAGGCTGCAAAATCATTGCCAGTAGAGTAAATGTAACCAAGTTATAAAGTTATTATAGGTTATATTGACAGTTGTGTTAAAGTAGTGATGTATTCAATTATATATAGTTATGGGGTTAAAATGTAAAAGCCTAGATTATTCATCTAGGCTTTTTTTCAATATCCATAATTTTCAGTTCCTATTAGGGTTCCAAAAAAAATGAATTACTAATGGAGATTTTAATAGTAGAAGTTTAATTCACTTTGAAATTTATTGTTTTAACAAGTATTTCTTATGTTTTTTAGATTAATACACCTTCTTCTTTACAAACCAGATGTCTTCTAAGCTCAAGTTCAACGTTACTAAGTGAAAGTTCTCTTTTACCAATACGTTTTGTAAAAGTCCCTTAGAGCCATAGCTGTATGAAAGATTAATCATGGAGTGTGTACCTCTACTGGTTGGTATACCTATACCCGCTGTAAAATTATAGCCTTCTACTTTGTTGTCGCCTATTGCCAAGTATCCGTTGTCATAATTGTAACCTAGTCTGTATGCTAGTCTTTGACCATATTTGTAGCTAGTAGGGTCTTGAATGAATTCTAACCCGAAGGCATAAATATCTTGGTCTTCATAACTGCCAATATTTTCAGATTGATCGGTGTCTGTCCAAAAGTTTTTCTTGTAGTCTGCGCTAAAAGTCAATTCTTTAATAGGCTTAAGGCTTAGACCAAAACCTAGTTCAAGTGGTAGTTTAAAATCAGAAACATTATCAGAGCTCTCATCTTCAACAGAAATTGCTATTCCAGATATAGATTTGTCCACAGACCTTTTTAGATTGCCATTTAAGCTTGTAGGTAATTGTACTGTGCTACCTATGGTTAATTTATCATTGATATCATATTGAAATCCAAAACCTAATCTTGCACCGCTGTAATTTGTTTTTTCTATAGACTCAAAAGTAGAAGTATTGTAAATAAATGACTCTGTTTCTTCTATGTTTCCAAATAAGAAAGAAGCACTAAGACCTAACCTCAATT
>NZ_JBDVOT010000016.1:0-10595 GCF_039968975.1 Maribacter sp.
TTCCGTAAGCGGGTCTGTGTGCTTTGGCACTTAAAGTTTGCGGTGCACTATCTAAATATTGAAAAGCACCTTGTTTTTCAATGATTTCATTTAGAAGATATGCAGAACATCCGCCAGGTACATCTTCATCTATAACCAGCAATCGGTTCGTTTTCTTTACACTTTCCAATACTTCCATTTCTATATCGAAAGGTAATAAGGTTTGTGCATCTATAACTTCGGCATCAATACCTACTTCAATTAGTTCTTTTGCAGCTTTTTCTACTATACGTAGGGTAGAGCCATAAGAAACTAATGTAATGTCACTACCTTCTTTCATCTTTTCAACCTTACCGATCGGTGTACAAAATTCACCAAGATTTTTTGGTTTCTTTTCTTTTAATCGATATCCATTTAAGCTTTCTATAACCAATGCAGGCTCGTCACTTTTTAATAGTGTGTTGTAAAAACCTGCTGCCTGGGTCATATTTCTAGGCGCTAAAATGTACATACCTCTAAGTAAGTGTATCAATCCGCCCATTTCAGATCCAGAATGCCATATACCTTCTAGTCTGTGACCTCTTGTTCTAATGATTAAAGGCGCTTTTTGCTTACCGGCAGTTCTGTATAATAAAGTTGCTAAATCATCTGTAAGCGTTGATAAAGCATAAAATATATAGTCTAAATATTGAATTTCGGCAATTGGTCTGAGACCTCTTAATGCCATGCCAATACCTTGACCAATAATGGTAGTTTCACGAATACCGGTATCTGCTACACGTGTTTTACCGTATTTCTCCTGCATACCTTCAAGACCTTGGTTAACATCACCAATGGCGCCTGTATCTTCTCCAAAAATTAAGGTATTTGGATATTTTTCAAATAGCTTGTCAAAATTGTCTCTAAGTATAACTCTACCATCTACAAGTTCGTTCTCTTCATTGTATTCTGGCGTAATACCTGTAACGTTTGTGGCTTTATTATCATTCTCACTATATAAGTGAGAGCTGTATTTATGTTGGGTTTCTTCAAGAAAAGTAGCTGTCCAGTTGATAAGATCTTGCTTTTCTTGTGTATGTTCTCCTAGCAAATAACGTAATGATTTTCTTGCCGAAATTGCCAAGTCTTTTCGAAGGGGCTCTTCAGTGGCAATTAAATCATTTTTTAGTTTATTGAGAAAATTCTTGTTCGGACTTTTTGCAGCTGCTTTTTCTATCAAATTTAATAATACTGACTTCTCTGATAGATTATCTTTCAAATATTCATCCCAAGCTTGTTTTTTAGCTTCTCTTACCGAGCGTTTAATTCTCTTTTCAATAGATTCTAATTCTTCTGAAGTAGCAATGCCAGATTCTAAAATCCACTCTTTAAAACGCTTGTTGCAATCGTGGTCACGTTCCCATTCTAATCTTTCATTGTCTTTGTAACGTTCATGAGAACCAGAAGTTGAATGACCTTGAGGTTGTGTTAATTCTTTTACATGTATAATTACTGGTACATGTTCTTGTCTTGCTATATCTGCCGCATTTTCATAAGCATGCATTAAAGCCGTGTAGTCCCAACCGTTTACTCTTAAGATTTCATATCCTTTTTCTTTTTCAGTTCTTTGAAAACCAGATAAGATTTCTGAAATATTTTCTTTGGTAGTGTGAAATTTTGCCGGTACAGAAATACCATATTCATCATCCCAAATACTGATAACCATAGGCACCTGTAAAACACCAGCGGCATTTATTGTTTCAAAGAACATACCTTCACTAGTACTTGCGTTACCAATGGTTCCCCATGCAATCTCGTTTCCGTTTACCGAAAATTTCGCGCTGTCAAGACCTTCTTGGTCTCTATAAACTTTAGAGGCTTGTGCAAGGCCTAAAAGCCTAGGCATTTGCCCAGCGGTACATGATATGTCTCCACTACTATTTTTTTGTTTGGTTAAATCCTTCCAACTTCCATCTGCATTTAAACTATGTGTTAAAAAGTGACCACCCATTTGCCTGCCGGCGCTCATAGGTTCTTTTTCTATGTCTGTGGTTGCGTAAAGGGCATGAAAGAATTCTTTTGGCTGTAATAGACCTAAAGCCATCATGAAGGTTTGGTCTCTATAATAACCACTTCTAAAATCACCATTTTTAAATGAACGTGCCATGGCTAACTGAGGTAACTCTTTACCGTCACCAAAGATGCCGAATTTGGCTTTGCCTGTAAGCACTTCTTTTCTTCCCAATAAGCTACAAGTTCTACTTAAAAAAGCGATTTCATAGTCACTGATAATTTGTTCTTTGAAATCTTCAAAAGAAATATCATTACTGGTTTTAGAAGAAACATCCATGTTTTAAACGTGTTTTTACAAAATTACCGAATCAAGTACTTTTTAGCAATGCCGTAGTCAGTTAATTTGTTCCATATTTTTCAATAAAAGTGATATTATTTTGAAAATATCTTAATTTAAGCCAAAAATTCTACTGACCGTATTAGAATTTCTTAGTTTAAAACCATTTTCTTGTGAATAGTCCTGTTAAAGTTTTTGGACTTACGGTTATAATAAATCTAATTTTTTCACCGTAGTTAGGTTGAGAAACTTCCCAACCATTATTTGAATGTAAAGGAAGGTAAAGTTCAAAGTAATCTGTAACTAAATTTAATCGTACTCCAGAATCATAAACGAACTTGCTGTTTATTCCTTTGTTTTTTACCAATCCGGCATCACCATATAATTCTATCCATTTCCAAATATTGAAACTACCGTTAACAGTAGCTATCCAATCATTTGAAAATCTGTAGCGTTGATCTAAGAAAGATTTAAATCCGCCTTCGGCAATAATAATTTGTTGACTATAAATACCTGAATCTTCTGAACGACCTAAATAGCCATAATCAAAAAGGTAATCGGTTGGTCTGTCTAAAGCAAAACTGAAGAAATCTGTTTGTGTTTTATTGCTAAGAAATTTACCCGCAAAAAACCTTAGATTCAGCTGTCTGTTGTTTTCGAATAGTTTTCTGTATTCATATTCAAAAGATAGTTTACTGAAATTACCTGCTAGTTGAAAATCTGCAAACCAAGAATTATAATCTAATATACCATTGTTTCTACTAGAATAGCGTGCATTGAATACACTATAATCTGGATTTTCTGGATCGTTGGCCAAACTTAAAAGTGTTGGGTCAAAATCTCTAAATATGTTTACATATCTAAAAGAGAGGAATTCCCTTTTATTCGATAATAAATCTGCTGGTCTAAATCCAAAACTTACGGATGGTGTAATAGATGAATATCTAGAATTTTCATTGAAGTGAGAGGTGCCTGCACCAATATTATATTGGGCTACATATAATCCACTTTTACTTAAGTATTTTCTATAACTGAATTTTCCTGAGCCTACAAAAGCTTTCTCTTTAAATGAATAGGAAGGGGAGAAGTCATAAACGAAAGGTCTTTCCAAGAGGGTTTTGTTATATAATCGCATTCCCGGAGTCCATCCATCATAAACATTGAAGCTCAATACAGGAACATAAAAAACCTGATTGTAATACGGGTTTTCAGCATCTTTAAAAAAGGTAAACTTTAATTTTTTATTACTTGATAGAAAACCTTTTAGCGACTTCCAATTGTCACGTTGGTTGAATTCTGGTATTTTTTGGTCATAATTAAGTACCAACCTATCTTCTTGATTATTTGGAATAGTAAAGGTTTCTTCTAGCTCAATATCCTTAAACCAATATTCAGAAACTACAGAATCTTTCTTAAGCCCAAAAACTGAAATTGGTACGTTGGTACCTTCTTTATTTTTAATGGTAACCTGTAGTGAATCTATTTCTTTCTTTACTTTTTTTATTTTAAAATCAATTTTACGATCGGTAGAAACATAGTCTCTAAAAAACCAATTGATATCTTGCTCTGTAGATCGTTTTAATATGGATTCAAAATCATCAACTTTTACATTGTTTAACTTATAGTATTGAAAGAAGGTCTTTATGCTTTGATCAACATGTTCTTGACCAATGTAATCTGCTAAATAGGCCAACCCTAGACCAGCCTTATATTTATTAGCAATTTTCTGGTTGAATTTTATCAGCGAATCGTTAGAGGTTTGTAATGCTTGATCTAAGTTTTTACGTGCAGTAAGATTGTAAAGAAATGAATACTGATCATTAAAATCCATTTTTGCCAATTCAAAACTTCTAAAGCCCCAAATTTTAGAAAGCTTGCCCATTAATTTTTGGTCTGGGTAATATTTTTCTACGTAAGCAATCATTAGATAATTTGCTATAGCGCTATTTAACCACTGTTCTTTACGCGGATTTAAGAACATGGTTTCTCTTAAAATACTATTGATCGCCGTTTTTAAGAATTTCATTTCAAACTGAAACTGTTCTTTGTAGGGGCGTATAAACGAGGGAAGTTGATTTATACCGTATAGTGGGTCTTTGCTATAATCTAGCTCACTTACTAAAATTTTTTCATGCGGATAATCACCTAAGTTGTTATGAATAAAATTGGCAACTTTATTTATGGATAATCCTTGACCGATCGGGCTGTACCTTGGAGCACTAATGTCGGTCATAAAAGTCATATAGGGCGTTCTATGGGTATGGAAATTTTTCTGTGTATTCAGAATGATTTCACCACCGCGCTGCAAGTTTCCCTTCAATTGGGCAAACTGTCCATTAGGGAAAGTTGATTCTGTTTTAACATCAAAATTAGAGGCTAGGTATAAGCTATCGGGATATTTAAAATTTATGGTGGTATTGGTTTCGTTCATATAAAGATCTTCAAGATTTTTATTTGAATATAAATGCCATTTGCCGTCGTATACCGCTGGCGTTAAATACCAATCTTTTAAGTAATAATCTCCTCTACTGCCATAGCCGTAGTGTGTGTATTTGTTAGGAGGTAATTTTACTTTATAGGTTATGAAGATTTTAGTTGATGTTTTGGGTGCTAGTACATCATCTAAGGTGACCTTTAATATGTCTTTGCCTTCTGTTCTGCTCCATTCAAGACCATTATAAGCGTCATCAACAACGCTAATTATAGTTGTTTTGCCACGTTCATCTGCTTTTGCAAGGTGAAGCGATTTTTTAAATTCTTGGGCAAACCTTTTTGCTAGTCCTGTGTTTTTATCCGAATAGGCATTGGCCCAGTCATTAAAATAAATAACACCTAAATTGTAATTAGAATTATTGTAATAGTTGAATTCTTGACGAATATCCAATTCTTTGGTATACTCGTTTAAACTAACGGTAAGGTCAGTTTCATACTGTGCATAGCAACTAGTTGCATTAGTAACAAAAGTTACTATGCACAGATAGAAAAGTAATTTAAATCGTTTAGTCAAGGCTTAAATTAAAAATTTGGACTCATGCTGTGTCCTTTGTAAAATGAATCTATAATTTCAACAACCTCTTCTTCTGTATCTACTATTTTAATAAGATTAAGATCTTCTGGGCTAATAGTACCCATTGTTAACATGGTACCTTTTATCCAGTCCATAAGTCCGGTCCAGAATTCGCTACCAACCAATATAATAGGGAACTTTCCAATTTTATGTGTCTGGATTAGGGTGATAGCTTCAAAAAGCTCATCTAAGGTTCCAAAGCCACCAGGCATTACAACAAAGCCTTGAGAGTATTTTACGAACATTACTTTTCTAACGAAGAAGTAGTCAAAATCTAAACTCTTGTCATTGTCAATGTACGGATTGTCGTGTTGCTCAAAAGGTAAGTCAATGTTCAGGCCTACAGATGTGCCACCGGCAAGATTTGCTCCTCTGTTACCTGCTTCCATTATACCTGGTCCACCACCGGTTATAACTCCGTAACCTGCTTCTGCGATAGATTTTGCAATAGATACCGCTAGCTTATAGTATGGGTCTTCTTCTTTTGTTCTAGCTGAACCAAAAATAGACACACATGGTCCAATTTTGCTCATACGCTCAAAACCATTGACGAATTCGCCCATTATTTTAAAAATGGCCCAAGAGTCATTCGTTTTTATTTCGTTCCAGCCTTTGTGATGTTTTTCTGATCTCATTCTTAATTTTATATACTCTTTAGATAAATATCTAATTGTTATTTCAATTCTCTCTTTAAAAACTTTGCGGTGTAGCTTTTCTTGTCTTTGACAACTTGTTCCGGAGTTCCTTTTGCTACTAATTGCCCGCCAGATCGCCCACCTTCGTAACCAATGTCAATGATATAATCTACCATTTTAATTACGTCCATATTATGTTCAATAACTAATACGGTATTACCTTTGTCCGCTAATTTATTCAAAACTTCCATCAAAACCCTAATATCTTCAAAATGAAGACCGGTTGTAGGTTCATCTAAAATGTAGAACGTATTACCTGTATCTCTTTTTGATAACTCTGTTGCCAACTTAATACGTTGCGCTTCACCACCTGAAAGGGTAGTGGATTGCTGCCCAAGCGATATATAGCCTAGACCTACATCCTGTATTGTTTTTAACTTACGATGTATTTTAGGAATAAGTTCAAAAAATGATACCGCTTCGTCAATGGTCATTTCTAAAACATCTGAAATAGACTTGCCTTTATATCGTATTTCTAATGTTTCTCTATTGAATCTTTTGCCGTTACAGGTTTCGCATTCCACATAAACATCTGGTAAGAAGTTCATTTCTATAACCCGAAGTCCGCCACCTTGGCAAGTTTCGCAACGACCACCCTTTACGTTAAAACTAAATCTACCAGGTTTGTAACCTCTAATAGATGCTTCTGTTGTTTTGGCGAACAAAGAACGTATTTCACTAAAAACACCGGTGTAAGTAGCCGGGTTTGATCTTGGAGTTCTCCCTATTGGCGATTGGTTAATGTCAATAACCTTGTCTATATGCTCAAGCCCCGTGATTTTTTTATACGGCATTGGCTTTTTGACACCATTGAAATAATGGGCATTCATGATTGGGTAAAGCGTTTCGTTGATCAAAGTTGACTTACCACTACCTGAAACTCCTGTAACACCAATCATTTTTCCTAAAGGAAATTTAACTGTAATATTTTTTAGGTTATTTCCGGTACAGCCAGATAATATAATTTCTTTGCCATTACCGGGTCTTCTTTTCTTTGGGACTTCAATTTCCTTAACACCGGTCATATAATCGGCGGTAAGGGTATGAACATTCTTTAATTCTTCTGGTGTACCCTCGGATATAATCTCGCCTCCATTTTTACCTGCTTTTGGTCCAATATCAATAACATGGTCTGCACGCTCTATCATATCTTTATCGTGCTCCACAACGATTACGGAGTTGCCTATGTCTCTAAGAGATTCTAAGGACTTGATCAAGCGTTCGTTATCACGTTGATGTAAACCAATACTTGGTTCATCTAAAATATAAAGAACACCTACTAGTTGCGAACCAATCTGTGTTGCTAACCTAATTCGTTGTGCCTCTCCACCAGAGAGCGATTTTGAACTTCTGTTCAGGGATAAATAATCAAGCCCAACATCTAATAGAAACTGAATTCTAGTACTTATCTCTTTAATAATCTCTTCGGCTATCTTAAGTTGGTTTCCGCTAATTTTTTTATCTAGACCTTTAAAAAATGCAGCTAGTTCAACGATATCCAAATTTGCCAGTTCAGCAATATTTTTGTCTTCAATTTTGAAATAGAGCGATTCTTTTTTAAGACGAAATCCAGTACACGACGGACAAGTAATTTTGTCCATATATTCTTTAGCCCACCTTTTAATAGAAGTTGAAGCAGCTTCTTCAAACTGATTTTTTATAAAATTGGAAATACCCTCGTAATCAATTTTATAGGTGCGCTTGACCCCTAAAGATTTAGAATCTACTTCAAAACTTTCTTTGCCCCCGTTCAATAGAATTTCAATAGCTTCTTTAGGTATTGATTCTATAGGGTCAGTGATTTCAAAATTATAGCGTTCAGCAATGGTTTCAATCTGTTTGAACGCCCATGATTTTTTATAGTCGCCCAAAGGTGCAATACCACCTCCTTTAATAGATAGTTTTTTGTTTGGGAATATTTTTTTCTCGTTCACTTCATAAACATGCCCTAAACCTTTACAATTGGGACACATGCCTTTTGGCGAGTTAAACGAAAAGGTATTGGGCTCGGGAGTAGGATAGGAGATACCTGTTGTAGGGCACATTAAGTCTCTACTAAAATATCTAGGTACCTCAGTACCTTCTTCAAGTACCATTAATACATTATCGCCACTGTACATGGCAGTATTTATACTTTCAGATAATCGCTTATGAAAGTCTTCACTTTCTGCAACTTTTAATCGATCGATAACAATTTCTATATCGTGGGTCTTATAACGATCCACTTTCATGCCTTTAACAATGTCCTTTACCTCACCATCTACCCTAACTTTTACAAAACCTTGTTTGGCAATTTGTTCAAAAAGTTCGCGGTAATGACCTTTTCTAGATTTAATTACTGGAGCTAGGATGTTTATTTTTTTACCTAAGTAAGACTCAATGATCAAATCTTTAATTTGTTCATCGCTATAACTTACCATCTTTTCACCAGTGTTGTAACTATGTGCGTCTGCAGCACGGGCGTAAAGCAGTCTTAGAAAATCATAAATTTCTGTGATGGTACCTACCGTAGATCTTGGTGATTTGGAGGTGGTCTTTTGTTCAATGGCGATTACAGGAGATAGCCCGTCTATCTTATCAACATCTGGTCGTTCCAATCCGCCTAAAAACTGTCTTGCATACGCAGAAAAAGTTTCTATATAACGTCTTTGGCCTTCCGCATAAATGGTGTCAAAAGCCAAAGAAGATTTACCACTACCTGACAAACCGGTTATAACAACCAATTTATCTCGGGGAATGGTAACATCAATATTTTTAAGGTTATGAACGCGAGCGCCCTTAACTTCTATATTTTCTTCAAAATTAATCATGTATTCATAGCAAAGTTGCAAAAGTACGATTTTGAAGGCTAATTACATATGTTATGTTATTGTTTGAAAGGTGGAAGAAACTTAATTTTTAACCCATATCATTAATATATAGTACTTACTCATGCATGACCAATAAAGGTACCGTAGTCTCGTAACTAAGCTGTTCTAAGGCGTTGTTAAAGAACAACTGCTGAAACAAGTTTAAATTTTTAGCGACCATAGTGAGCATTTCAATTTTGTTATCGGCAATGTGTGCTACTATGGCTTCTCTAATGTTTTTGCCAAGAATGTTTTCAAAGCTATGGCTTTCAGTGCATATTTCTTTTAAATAATCATGTAGATATGCTTTGTTGATTACCTGTGCGTTTGTAAAGTTTGGTCTTGATTGCGACATGTGTAATACTTCTAATTTCGCATTAGAAATTTCAAGTATTTCTGTTATTGAATTCAATATAGGGTAGGTGTAGAACAAATTGAAATCTGTAGGAAAAGCAATTTTAGATGGTTTTTTTGCAATGATGTTGTTGGGTACTACCAGTACGTTGCAGGCAATTTTTGTAATGACATTACCTGTATTACTACCCATAATGGTAGCTTTTAAACTTGAGGCACCTTTTGTGCCCATAACTATTAGGTCTATCTTTTTCTCCTCTACTGTTTTTCTTGTAATATCAATGAAGTTACCGTATTCCTCGAGTATAATGTATTTATGTGAAGTATTTGGGCAACAAGATTTTATGTGGTCAATAGTATTGTTAAGTTTATCTTTTACGCTAAATTTATCTTTTGAATTTAGTGTCATAAATGAATTGGCGGCTATGTCAGAATTGCTTAAATCATCTACATGCAATACATAAAAAGTGCATTGCACTTTTTTGAAAAAGCACACAGCGTATTCAAGTGCATTCCAAGAATTATCGGAAAAATCAGTGGGAATTAAAATATGTTTCATTCATGTGACTTACGCTACAAATGTAAATCCATATAGAAACTTAATAAATGATATATATCAGATTTCAATTAACTCACATATTGTAATGCCTTGAGCTCAACTATCTGAATATTTCTTCCTTCTATAACTATGAGTCCTTCTTTTTTAAAACCTGACAGTGTTCGTATTAAACTTTCAGTAGCGATACCTGCTACACTGGCTAAATCGTTTCGTGATATTCTAATTGGCTCATCTGGCTTGGTATTCATAATATCAGCAAACTGTAGTAAAGTTTGTGCTGTTTTTCTGCGTACAGAACTGTATGCCATTTGTAATAATTGAGCTTTAATATTAGAAATATTGGCAGATAATAGCTCCATTAATTCTAATGAGATAGTCTTGTTCTCATTCAATATATCTTTTAGGTTCTCTTTTGATATGCCTGCAAGTTCTACGTCTACAAGTGCTGTGGCAGATTCTTGATAGGGTTCATTGTTCAAAAAAGAGGTAAAGCCTAAAAAGTCATCAGCTTTGGGTAAAGAAGTGATTAGTTCTTTGCCATCAGAGTCCATATTATAGCATTTAATTAGCCCTTTTAAAACAAGATAGATTTTATTGGAGCGTGCACCTTCTTCATAAATAGATTCTCCTTGTTTAAATTTTGCAATCTCACCATTATCGTCAAAAAAGTTTTTAAGTTCATGAATGGTACGCATTTCATTTTCAGAAACACCATGTTCTTTAGATGTTTCATCTTGCATTTGCTTAAGAAGTTCTGCCTTGG
>NZ_JBDVOT010000017.1:0-33413 GCF_039968975.1 Maribacter sp.
CATTTCTTCATGTAAACGCACTTATTCAATATAATATGGATAAGGGCAATATTGATCAAGCTATCGCTACTTTGGACGAAGCCTTGGCAATTGACCCAAATTTTAACTTGGCTAGCTTAAGCAAACAAGCATTGACGTCAAGAAAAGATGCTCCAGAAGAGAAAAAATAATAACCTCGGTTATTAGAACAAAAAAGGCGAATCTTTAAGATTCGCCTTTTTTGTTCCATTCTATTTAGATTATTATCGTTTCAGAAATTCGTAATCACTTAATTCTCTTCATTTTTCAACAATTCATCTGGTAAAGTATTATTCACCACCACATTAAATTGATTTCTTAAATCATTATAGGCGGTAATCATTTGAATAATAGATTCCCTTGGGTTTTGTTGGTACTCCAAATCACCTTTAGCTTTTAACACGTAGGTTTTAAATAACTTTTGACGCCCTTTAATTTGTGGAATATTAAATTTTTCAGGGTACTCGCCAAGCTCCATTTTATTCTGATTCTCAATTAGCTCATCTACCAAAAACTGAAAATCTTCTATATGTTCAGAAGTATAGATTTTATCAAAACTTTGGTCTAAGGCATTATACTCTAACCAATCGTTTATTATAGTTTGCGCCTTAGCATCAACACGCGTTTTCTTCGGCAAGCTATCCGTTGTTTCTTCCCAACGGACTTCACGGACAGTTGATTTATCTTGCACTGTATCTTTACAAGAAGAAACCAGCGTAACGATTATTAAAAAAAAGATAATTTTGGACATAAGCGAATGTACAAATTTTAAGAAAAGGTATCTTTATCTCAAATTCATTTAACGAAAATTTTTAATGTCAAAATACATATTAATCATAGGGGCTTGCGGTCAAATAGGAACAGAACTAACATTAACCCTTAGAGAAAAACACGGTGGTGAGCACATTATTGCCAGTGATATTAGAGAAGGTAATGATGAGCTAATGGAGTCTGGACCATTTGAAATTTTAGATGCTACCAATTATGATGCTTTAGAAGAGGTCATTGCCTACTATGATATATCTGAAGTGTATTTAATGGCCGCAATGTTGAGCGCTACCGCAGAGAAATTTCCAATGCGTGCATGGAACTTAAACATGAATACCCTTTTCAATGTATTGAATCTTGCAAAAGATAAAAAAATAGAAAAGATATTCTGGCCATCTAGTATAGCCGTTTTTGGACCCAATACCCCAAAAGATGACACTCCACAGAATACCATCATGGAGCCAAGTACGGTTTACGGTATAAGTAAACAAAGTGGTGAACGTTGGTGCGAGTATTATTTCAACAAGTTCAATGTAGATGTGAGAAGTATTCGTTATCCCGGACTTATTAGCTGGAAAACCATGCCTGGTGGCGGCACTACAGATTATGCCGTAGAAATTTATCATAAAGCACTATCCGAAGGCTCGTACACCTGTTTTCTAGAAGAAGACACAAACTTACCAATGATGTTCATGGACGATGCCATACGTGCAACTTTACAGATTATGGAAGCGCCAACGGAGCGTATTAAAGAACGTTCTGCCTATAATTTGGCGGCAATGAGTTTCACGCCTAAAGAAATGGCAGAAAGCATTAAGGCCGTATTACCAAAATTTGAAATTTCTTATGAGCCAGACTTTAGGCAAGAGATTGCCAACTCATGGCCTAGCAGTATAGATGATACCAATGCGCAACAAGATTGGAATTGGAAATCGGAATTCGACCTGCAAAAAACTACCGAAGCCATGTTAGAAAATTTGAAGTAATACTGAAAAAATAAGGCTATTGTGATGTATAACTAAATCAGTTTTAGGTTTTATAAATCTCTATTTTATACTTAAATGTATATTTCACCGTTATCCTCTGGAAACCAACCTAAAATTTAAAAAAATTATGATTTACGGACTTACATTAATTATTCTTGGAATATTAGCAGTGCCTTCATTGCTTTTGTCCAAAAAGCCAAATGCAAAAGAGCTATTAGATAAAATTACACCTTATCAAGGTTGGATCGGCTTAATTTTCTGCATATGGGGTATCTGGGGTATCATTAGCGCAGTGCTAAACATTGGTATTCTAGGTAGTTTTCCAATTTGGTGGATAACCTGGATAGCTGTAAGTGTTGTTACTGCAGTATTAGGCTTCTTATTAGGTTATGGCATGATTCAAGATATGCTGTTATCTAAAAACGAAGAAGCTATGAAAAAAGGAGAAGCATTAAGAGCTAAACTAGCACCACTACAAGGAAAATTTGGTATTGCAGCTATTGGTCTTGGCATCTGGGCTATTATATCTAGTATTATGTTTATGGGATAAACCCACACATAAAACTGAACCATTTTTAAGGTTCTAGAATATATCTTAAACTAAAAGAGGTTTCCTAAAATGGGAACCTCTTTTTTGTTGTTATATAATCAGAAATTAATTCACAAACTTCAATCGCTTTTCAATTGCCATGATCATAGCATTGGCAATATCTTTACCTGTAGCGTTTTCTATACCTTCTAAACCTGGCGAAGAATTTACTTCTAACAATAACGGTCCTTTATTAGAACGAATAATATCAACACCTGCTACGGCAAGGTTCAATACTTTAGCAGCTTTTAAAGCAAGTTTCTTTTCATCTGCCGTTATTTTAATGATAGAGGCTTTACCACCTTGATGAATATTAGCCCTAAATTCTCCTTTTTGGGCTTGGCGCTGCATACTCGCAACAACCCTACCGTTCACTACAAAGCAGCGAATATCTTGTCCGTTTGCTTCTTTAATGAACTCTTGTACCAAAATATTGGTATTAACGCTTTTAAAGGCATTGATTACACTTTCTGCAGCCTTATTGGTTTCTGCCAAAACCACACCTTTACCTTGCGTACTTTCCAATAGTTTAATGATCAATGGCGCACCGTTCACCATTTTAATCAGGTCTTTGGTATCCATTGGAGATTTTGCAAAACCCGTTATGGGGATATGTATATCATGATTAGAAAATAGCTGAGATGCGAACAACTTATCTCTTGACTGTGTAATTGCTTCTGCCGAATTTTGACAGTACACTCCCAAATTATTGAATTGACGAATTAATGCACAACCGTAAAAAGTGACCGACGGTTTAATACGTGGAATAACCGCATCATAATCCTTTAAAATAATACCACCACGATATCTAATTTCAGGGGATTGCGCATCTAACTTCATATAAGCTTGCTCTACATTTAAAAAATGTATTTCGTGCCCCCTAGCCTCTGCGGCTTCCATAATTCTTTTGTTACTATATAAATTTGGATTACTTGCTAACAGTGCAATTTTCAATCCTGTTTTCTCCTTGTAATAGGGAGCATATAATTTATTTATCTCGTTATCCTCAAATGATTGTAGTTGATAATTTACAGCTGGGTTTACTATAAAGCGTTCGTTTAAAGCTTCTCTACCTAACAACATACGAAACTCCATCGTATCTCTATTGGCAAGCGTTAGTTCAATATCAAAAGTATCTTCTCCGATAGTCACTGGAGTTTTGATGACCAAACGTTCTTCAGAAATACCCGATGAACTTTTTACCATTCTACGAGCAACCAAACGTGCTTGACATTCAATGGCAATACTGCGATTCTCTTGCAACGGACTTACCTCGAACTTTACCCATTCTTGTCCGCCTTTTGAAATTATCTTTAAATTGGTAGCTTGTATGGAAGATGTTTTTGCTCCAGAATCTACCCTTGCTTTTATTGCCGGAATCCCCAAGTCATTAAACACACACCATTCCTCACTACCTATAATCTTTAAATTGTCCAATATTTTTTTTTGTTTTTGGCTCCTAATTCGGGAGCTTTCTTATTTCTTTTTTAACTCAAATAAATCTAATCTTCTATCGCGAAGGTTACGTACCGCCCCAAATTGATTTAATTCACGCAGCAAACTAATATCAACATCGGCAATTAATATCATTTCTGTATTCGGTGTCGCTTCCGCTTTAATTCCGTTGGTAGGAAAAGAGAAATCGCACGGTGTAAATACCATAGATTGTGCAAATTGAATATCCATATTCTGTACATTGGGTAAATTACCTACACTACCGGCAATAGCCACATAACATTCGTTTTCAATAGCTCTCGCCTGCGCACAATTACGCACCCTGGAATACCCGTTTTGTGTATCGGTCAAGAATGGTACAAACAGAATATCCATACCCTCATCTGCCAATAAACGACTAAGCTCCGGAAACTCGGAATCATAACACACCAACACCCCGATTTTACCACAATCAGTATCAAAAGCTTTTAATTGATGACCACCTTGCATGCCCCAAACCTTGGCTTCATCGGGCGTAACATGTAATTTTTCATAACGTTCCATACTACCGTCTCGTCTGCACAAATACCCTACATTATATAAACGACCGTCTATCATTTCTGGCATACTACCCGTTATAATATTGATGTTGTACGATATGGAAAACTCAGAAAATTTCTGGGCAATTGCCTGAGTATGTTTCGCTAATTCTCTAATAGCATCTGGCGTAGACATATGGTTGTTCACTGCCATTAATGGAGCATTAAAAAACTCTGGAAACAATGCAAAGTCTGAACGATACCCAGAAACCGCGTCTATAAAATATTCTGCTTGCTCCAATAGCGCATCCAAATCTTTGTATGGTCTCATTTGCCATTGAATCAACCCTAAACGAATTACGGTTTTCTTGGTAGCCGCTTTCTTAGAAGGTTTTTGATAATAGATATTATCCCACTCCATCAAAATGGCAAAATCTTGAGATGCCTTATCGCCATCTAAATATCCTTTCATGACCTTGGCAGGATGAAAATCATTACTGATCTGAAAATTCAGCACAGGGTCTTGAATCTCTTTTCTACGAACCTTATCAATGTATTCCTTTGGAGACAATTCTGATGCGTAAGCATGATAATTAGGCATACGACCACCAAAAACAATACTTTTTAAGTTCAATTTCTCGCAAAGTTCCTTTCTGTAATCATACAAACGACGCCCTAAGCGCAATCCTCTAAAACTAGGTTTTATAAAAACTTCTATACCATATAGCACATCACCCTCATCATCATGCGTATCAAAACTATACTTACCGGTAATTTGTTCATAGGTATGGGTTTCATCAAAAGCATCATAATCTACAATGATGGACAAGGCTACACCTGCCAGTTGACCATTAATTTTGATTACTACCTGACCTTCCGGAAATTTATCGATCAACGATTTTATATGTTTCTCTTTCCAATATGAACCTGGCATATTGGTGTAAGCAGAAATCATAGCGGTTTTTAAATCTTGATAGTCATCAAGATTCAAAAACTTTAATTCAATATTCTCAATTTTCATTTATCCGTTGTAAGCACAACGATATTTAGTTTATTATTTGTGAGATTCATTTTCCGGTTTACAAAAAGCAAACCGGAATTTTAAAGTGTTATTGATTTTCTTTCGCAAAAAAACTAGTCTTCACCATCAACCATGTCCTCAGGGTCTGGCTCTACAACTGCTGTTGGATCATCATCTTCAAAATCTTCATAATCATCTTCATCATAATTTTCCATAGTATATTCTAGTTTGGCACTGATCTTTACTAAATATTTAGTGTCTTCAGTCAACACCTCAACAGCCTCTATACGCTCTCCTTGTCCATTTCTGAAAGAGATAATATTACGATCATCATACCCATCTGGGTATCTCTCTACCAACAGTTTTAGAACTTCTGGCGTCAATTTTTTAAAATCAACTATGACTCTCTTTAAATGTGCGTTCTTGTCCATAATTACATATCTAACAGGTAAGCGAAAATTAGGGGTGCAACAATTGTAGCATCACTTTCAATGATAAATTTGGGTGTATTGATATCTAGTTTTCCCCAAGTAATTTTCTCGTTTGGCACTGCCCCTGAATATGACCCATAACTGGTAGTACTATCACTAATTTGACAGAAATAGCTCCAGAAAGGAGTATCTGTACGTTCCATATCTTGATATAACATTGGGACCACACAAATGGGGAAATCGCCCGCTATACCACCACCGATTTGGAAGAATCCGATTCCGTTTTGTGAGTTTTCAGTATACCAATCTGCCAAGAATGTCATGTACTCGATACCAGATTTCATAGTACTCGCTTTCAACTCGCCCTTCATTACATACGATGCAAAGATGTTACCCATTGTACTATCTTCCCAACCTGGACAGATAATAGGTAGGTTCTTTTCTGCGGCAGCGTACATCCAAGAATCTTTAAGGTCTATTTCATAATACTCTTCTAATACACCTGAAAGCAATAATTTGTACATAAATTCATGAGGAAGAAAACGCTCACCTTTATCATCGGCATCTTTCCAAATTTTGAAAATATGCTCTTGTAATCTTCTAAACGCTTCTTCTTCTGGAATACAAGTATCCGTTACTCGGTTTAAGCCTTTTTCCAACAAATTCCATTCATCTTGTGGAGTCAAATCTCTATAGTTTGGTACACGCTTGTAATGAGAATGTGCCACCAAGTTCATGATATCTTCCTCTAGGTTGGCACCTGTACAAGAAATGATTTGCACCTTATCTTGACGGATAACCTCTGCAAAGATTTTACCCAACTCAGCCGTAGACATTGCTCCTGCCAATGAAACTAGCATTTTGGCTCCATTCTCCAATTGGGTTTCATAGCCTTTTGCAGCATCAACCAAAGCCGCTGCATTAAAATGTAAATAGTATTTTTCTATAAAATTGGTGATTGCACCTTTAGTCTTCGTCATCTTCGAATCTTGAATTTGTGTTTGCTTTATAATCAACATCAAAAGTATTGTCATACTCTTGATCAATATCCTGCCCCGCAAACTTATAGCTGAGCATTTTGTAATATAATTTAGCCGCCAAAAAGTCTGACGATTTATCGGTTTTATTAGGGCATAGTTCTACAATATCAAAACCTACCACATTCTTATCTTCAAAAACCTGTTTTAAGAATTCTAAGGTCTCGTACCATAGTAATCCGCCTGGTTCCGGAGTACCTGTAGAAGGCATAATTGAAGGATCAAAAGCATCTAAATCTAATGTAATAAACACATTTTCTGTCATTGCTTCGATCACCTTGTCCGACCAATATTCATCGGCTACCATTTCATGCGCGAAGAAAGTTTTTTCTTCATCCATAACCGTTTTTTCAATAACGTCCATAGAGCGAATACCTACTTGGACCAAATTAGTGGTCTGGCTAGCTTCGTACACCGCACAAGCGTGGTTGTATTTGGTGCCTTCGTAAGATTCCCTTAAATCTGCATGCGCATCTATCTGTAATACCGTTAAGTTGTCAAAACACTCATTAAAGGCACGTATAGAACCAATAGAAATAGAGTGCTCACCGCCAAATAAGGTTACAAATTTATTACGTTTAATAAAGTCTTTAGTAATTACATGTACTTCATTGACCATTGCCTCAGGAGAATTGTCTTCTGTAATTGGCGCAGTTAAATGAATTCCTTGCTTATAAACCTCAGAGTCGGTTTCAATGTCATATAGTTCCATGTTTTCAGAAGCTTCTAAAAAAGCTTCCGGACCTTTGTCCGCTCCCTTACCCCAAGTACTGGTTCCGTCATAGGGAACAGGTATCAAGATAATTTTGGACTTCTCTAGTTGTGCGAATTCATCGGAAATACCGGCATAATTCTTAGATGTACTCATGATATATTAGCTATTATTAAGTAGTTTTTTTAGTAATAATTTTAAACTGTATATGTAATTCTTGTTGTATGAGTTTTTGCTACCCAATTAATTTTATTCACTATCAGAAGCTACATCGTATCCTAAAATATCTAGTAGATCTTCTGCCTTTTGTTGCGCTCTAAATTGCTTGTAAATGAAATTACCGTTCTCATCTTTATCAATTAATATATGCTTTGGCTGCGGAATTAAACAGTGCTGCAAACCGCCATAGCCACCAATTGATTCTTGATAAGCACCAGTATTGAAAAAACCGATATAAAGCGGTTTCTCCTTCTTATATTTTGGCAGATAAATAGCGTTCATATTTTGCTCACTGTTGTAATAATCATCACTATCACATGTCAATCCGCCTAACAAAACACGCTCGTATTCATCATTCCAACGGTTAATGGGCAGCATAATAAATCTTTTATTGATTGCCCATGTGTCCGGTAACGTAGTTATGAAAGAAGAATCTATCATATTCCATTTTTCACGGTCGTTCTGCTGCTTTTGATAAAGAATCTCATAAATGGCGCCGCCACTTTCACCTACCGTAAAACTTCCAAATTCTGTAAAAATATGAGGCACTGGAACATCTGCTTCTGAACACGTAATGTTGATCTGGTTTAAAATCTCATTGATCATATATTGGTAATCGTAATCAAATGCTAAAGAGTTCTTTATAGGAAAACCGCCACCAATATTTAAACTATCTAATGATGGACAAATTTTCTTTAAACGAACATAAACCTTTAAACATTTTACAAGCTCGTTCCAATAATAGGCGTTATCACGAATACCGGTATTAATGAAAAAATGAAGCATTTTAAGTTCAACCTTGTCATTATCCTTTATTTGGTTCTCATAAAACGGAACAATGTTCTTATAACCGATACCTAAACGAGAGGTGTAAAACTCGAATTTCGGTTCTTCTTCCGATGCTATACGAATACCAACTTTAAACGTATCATTGATTGCATTTGACAGTAAATCTATTTCTTCATAATTATCAATAATAGGTACGCAGTTTTGGTGACCGTTATTGATTAAACGGGCAATATTGTCAATATACTTTTCACGTTTAAATCCGTTACAAATGACATAAGTCTGATCCGTTAATTTACCGTCTGCCTTTAGTTTTTCTATAATATTGATATCAAAAGCAGAAGAGGTTTCCATATGAATCTCATTCTTTAGAGCCTCATGCATAACATGTTGAAAATGCGAACTCTTTGTACAATAGCAATAATGGTATTTACCTTTATAATTATTCTTTTCTATGGCATTTGCGAACCAGTTTTTGGCTCTTAAAATATTTTCTGAAATCTTTGGTAGGTAGGTAAATTTCAACGGGCTACCATATTGTTGAACCAAATGGTTCAAAGGTATACCGTGAAATTGTAAATGCTCGCCATCTAAATTAAACTCTTCTTGAGGGAAATAGTAAGTTTGATCAATAAGATCAATGTATTTGGTATTCATGAAATTGAATATTAAATAATAAAGAAATATGATTTTTATAAATATAGGAAGTTCCTTATTTCCATAAGGTTAAGAAAATGTAACTATGTTACCATAGAAATCATACCCTAATTTGTCTTTGGGTAGTTGGAATAAAAAAGTAGTCATGCTGACTTTGCATGATGATAGAAAAAGAGTTGGAAGTTTGCTTTACTAATCGGCAACCTATCTTATAAGCCATTTGTGAGAAACACTTCCAATTTCCCTCAAACCCGAACACAGAATAACGATACATAATGTTCAGCTAAAAGCTTGAAATACCCAACATACAAAGTTGTATCTTAGGACAGGACAAATGAAATCAAAAAAAATGAAAAAACAAGCGTTTTTATTTTTTTTAAGACAATTTATTTCTTTTTAAAAAATTGATTAAAAATAATTTCAAAATACTTCGCAACTATCTTACTTTTAAAAACTTACAAAATATTTTAAATTAATAAAAATGAAAAAAAACTATAAAAAACTGCTATTCTCATCTGTAATTTTATTTTTTATTACAAGTTTGGTTTCCTACGGTCAAATTACACCGGGAGTTTATGTAGATACCATTCAAAATAATGGTTTAAAAACAGTGCATCAAGTAAAGATAAATGATGATTATTTCATTTACAATGCATATGAAATTGAACCTGCAAAATTCATTAAAACCGTTGGTGGATTTTTTCAAATTGAGAACACAGCTACTAACAAACTATTAGTTGTTCTTTTAGAGTTTAATTCTAACTACGAGAATGATGCTGTGAGACAGTTATCAATTCCTATAGAAATGGATGGTGAAAAATTAAAAATGAATTGGTTTCAACAACTAACTTTAACTCCCCTTTACCCTAATTCACAAGATTTGGGCGGTACTTGGCTATTTGCAACCAGAGGTCCGGATACGGGACAAAAACGAAGAGGTGAAGAAAGTACTAGGAAGACCTTAAAATTCTTAATGAACGATACTTTTCAATGGATAGCTTATGACACTGAATCTTTCCGATTTTCAGGAACTGGAGGAGGTGCATATTCAGCAGAAAATGGTATTTATAAGGAGCATATAGAATTTTTCTCTAAAGACAATACTAGAGTTGGTGCGCAATTACTATTCAATTATAAGCTTGAAGAAAATGACTGGCACCATACAGGAAAAAACAGCAAAGGCGAACCTATGTATGAGATTTGGAGCAAAAGAGTAACGAGTGTAGAGTAAAATTAATTTGGCACTAATAAGTATGTTAGCATCTAACTTCTCATGCTTAGCAAATTAATCTAACATTATAAAAATGTTACCGTTTATCGAAAATAACATGAGCTGAACGTTAGCCTGCCATACTTTTTATAGTTTAGCAGAAAATTCCTACTTATGTCCAACTACATTAATTTTTTCGGGTTTTTCGCAGTTTGCTTAATTGTTGCCTTTTTATTGGTATTCTTTTTTAGTGAAAACAAAAACTAAATCCGCAAAAATCATTTGTATATAGAGACATTGGTCATCACTATATGGTAAAAGAAAAGCCGATTTATTCAATCGGCTTTTTTTATGAACTATAACCAATAAGGTGTTTCCTTAAAAAACATTTAAAAACTACAGTGCTTAAAAAGTGATGTTCCATATACAAAAACAAAGTTTTCAACTACCCTCATAGTATAATACTATAAAGAAATCGGTCATTATACATCCTAAGAATACATTACTTCGTACAATTTTACATTATAGCGAACTATTACTAAATAAATAGTTGCATGACTAATTGTTCGCTATTTGCACATGTCTACATTTCGTAGTTAATCAATCTCCTGTATTTCTAAAGTCAAACTGACTTTAATGAAAAACTACAAAAATCATAAAGGTTCAATTGAAGGTTTCAAAAAAAATATTAAAAATATAAGTCAGAAAAAGATTGATGTTAACCTTTTTTAAATCGTGTCATTAAAAGGCAAACGATTAAGAAGGAACATTATGAAAAATATTAAACTAATAGCAGTCTTATTTGTATTCATTAGCACCACTAATGTAAATGCACAATTTTTCAAGAAACTAACAGAACGTGCACAAGAGGCAGCAGCACAAACTGTAGAAAGAAAAGTTGCTGAAAAAACTGAGAGAGAAACCGAAAAATCTTTCGACACTGTCTTTAACAATAAAGGTAGAATGTTCAAAAACAAAAAAACCGAAAAACTAGAGCTTTATTCATTTAGCCACGAGTATGTAATGGAAATTGAAAGTGATGGAAGCACGACCGACATCACCTATTATTTAACCAATGATCATGAATACATAGGCAGTTCCTTTAATATGAAAGATGCTTCTGAGTTCGTAACCGTAATGGATCTGCCCAATGAGGCTATACACACCTTTATGAACATGGGCGGACAGCAAACAACAAATTCGGTGCAATTAAATTTAGAAGATGCCCCTGAACTAGCCATGAACAATGATGACTATAATATTTCGCAAACAGGTCAAACAAAAGATATTTTAGGATACGAATGTGATGAGTACCAAGTAACCGGACCGCAATTATCAGGCTCTGTATGGATTACCGAAGATGCAGGTATATCTTTCCATACCGCATATTCAAGCTTACGAACAAAGAAATTTAAAAATATAAAAAAGGGAATTGACCCATCTTGGTTAAGTATTATAGACGGTTTGGTACTTGAAATGGATATGATCGATTATTCACAGAAAAATGCGAAACCCGTACATATGATCTGTACCAAACTTATAGAAAAAGACTTTAGCATTAACACCTTAGATTATGAAAAATCATTTTAAAACACTTAGCATGAAACACACAATAGCAGTCTTGTTCTTTTCCCTTTTTATAGCATGTACCGAAACCCCTAAAAAACAGAACACCAGCGAACCAAATAGTGTATCGGCTTCGTCAAAACAAGAAGAAAGTAGTTCAAATACCTCAGGCGATTATAATTCTCTGTTTAATAATAACGATTGTGATATGAGCATTGCCGAATTGGCAGAAGTGCTCAAAGTACCAGAATCAAACCTAAGTAAGTTGGATAAAATTGGAGGAAACAAATGTTCTTTTGATTTGAAAGGGTTTGGTACAAATACTTTAGATGGCGACTCAAGAATTTCATGGAGGTCTACCCCTAGTTCTAAAAAACAAAACAAAAAAGAAATTGCCAATTACCTAGAGAGAAAAGAAGCTGGACTAAAAATTATGGGGATGGATATAGAGTTGGCAGAAACCGGCGATTGTTACATAGCCCAACAACCTGCTCATGGTAGGATCATAATTTACAATGAAAATTATGACGAAGCATTCTTAATACATTACGGAATTAAAAGTGCAAATACAGACCGTACCAAAGAGCAACATGAAGAGTTACGCCTTAAAATGACCGCCTTGGCGAACTATTTATTACAAAAACATAGAAAATAGCAATGTTATGAAAAAACTACTACTTCATATTTCTTTATTGTTCAGTCTTGTTGCATTAGCACAAGATGAAATAAAATTGCCCGAACTGGATACGGGCAATCAAGTCTATACCTTAGAATTTAGTCCAGATTCACAGAATAAAGAAGTGATTTCTGCTTATATGCAAGGTGAAACTGAAAAAGACTCACTACGTTTTTGGGCAGAAGGGACTATTCTAATTCAAAATGTTATGGTGACAGTGCTTTCTCCCGATAAAAACACAAAGATCAAGGTTGATATTGTCAAAAATAATTGGGAAGACAGCAAAATTAATGGCTATTTAGAAGATGGAGTTTTTCAAGAATCTTTCAACACGGCAGGAAAATTTGGAATAGTAGTATCTAGTGTTGAGCCTGGAAAACTTTTTTACTTAGCGATTTGGACAAGTGGTGAGTTAATACCAGATATGTCAAGATTATATTACCCAGCGTCAGAAAAAAAATCAATTACATATGCAAATAACAATAGTGGTAATATTGATAATATAGACAGTAGTACAAATACTAACTATTTAATGTTTGCAATAATTGCAATTCTAGTCATTATAGCAATTTTTCTTGGTCTAATGATTTTAAGAAAAAATAAAGGTGCTTTACTATTACTCTTTATGATATTTTTAGGTGGAAACAAAGTTTTGCACGCACAAGCCAGCTCTTTACAAGAAGTAGTACTTAATGATCTTCTGGAAGAATATACAGGCGTAAAAGATTTAATGACCTATTCTCGCAACCTTCAAGATGCAGGTTATTTGGGAAGACAACGACCCTTAGATCCAATTGATGATGCAGATTCAGAGGCAGATGTAAATCCCGCTGGAATACCTAACCTACCTTCTTCATGTATGCCCCCTAGATATGGAACTACTACTTTTGGAGGAAGTGCAGTCTCGGGTAATTTAGGAAGTTCAACAATGGGTATTGGTTCTTCGTCAAGCCCAAACACTGAAGGTAATAGTACTGATGAAAATTCTGATAACGATGCTTCAAAAAACTTGAATGATGATGAATCTGGTATACCCGATAATAAAGTTCAAGAATATGAAGCTGAAAAAAATAGATTAAGAAATGAACATCATGAGCTAGACCAACAGGCCCAAGAATCATATGATGAACAGATAGAGTTTGAGGACAAACTTTACGAGCGGCTAATGGACGCTGCTCAGGCCCAATATAGTGCTTCAATCGATGCAGCTAATGGCGATGCAACATTACTTTCAACCTTTTCAACAGCTTATGCCAACCAAACCTCAAGTCTATCTAGCGCTCATTTAAATAGAACTGAACAGTATCTAACTCAATTTCAAGAGCAAAATAGTCGCAATGATGCTTCATTAGAACACAGTCTTAAAAAATTGCGTGAACGCTATCAAGACTCAAATGATGAGGATTCAAAAAACGAAGAAGATCAAAATGATGAAAGTAAGGGTTTAGGAAATGATAGTGGCAATTCAAATATGGGTGGACAAAGCAGTAACAACTCAAGCACCGACCAGTCTTCAGTTGACAATTTTGATTCAGAATCAACTGACACCCCCAATAACAATATCTCCGAGCCCTCTAATTCAAATCCTAATGAAAACAATAATGAAGGATGTAATTGTTTGGATAGAGCATATATTGAACTGGACAAAAGACGACTTAATTTGGAAAGACTCCGTATAATTTATTCCCATTCTATGAAAAAAATTAAAGCAGGCATTGCTTTTGGTGATAATGTATCCGGTGTTCATGGAGTTTCTGGATTAGCTTGGCAAAGTCAAAAGATGATTATACTAAAAGAATCAATTCCTACACTGAACAAAGCTTATGATGATAAATATGCAGAAATGATAGAAGCATTAGAAGAGAATTTAAAGGAAATTGATAGATGTGAAGCCATGTTAGGATATGAAAATTGGTACAACCACGCAGGTTTCATCTATTATCAATTTATGGCTGATAAATATAAAAGAAATTAATCATGAGAAATTATTTGATATATCTGACATTGTTCGTACTCATACTATCATGCGGTGAGACCAAAAAAAATGGAGAAATTTCTGAAGAACAGTTAGAACTACAACCTGACCGCGATGATGAACCCAATATTTCATCTGATGACCTAGAAAAATCTATGGAGCAATTAGGCGACCTGTTTGATAAAGGCAATAGTGATGATAACTCTGATAATGACTCTCCAGAAACCAATGCTTTAAAGAAACTATTAGAAATGAGCGGGGCTGATAGCCAAGGCTCAGAAGATTTAGGTTCTTTTGGTGAACTATTAAATACTGATGCCATACTTAATTTGTTAGAAGCAAGCGGAGTGTCTAGAGAAGAAATGCAAAAACTGATAAACAACCCAGACAGCCTAAAAATTTTAGCTCAAGCAGCAATTGAGAGTAGAAAACTCGAACTTTATAATGAACCAGAATTAAAAGGTAAAGTATCAAAAGAACAGTTGACTTCAAAAAATACACCAACGGGTGTTTCACTTGAAGAGGCTATTTTAATAGTCCAAGCAGAATCTGGACCTGAAGCTACTATAGCAAAACTTAAAACTATAGATTCTTTAGCAGGCACCAATGTCATGGAAAAATTGGACTTGACCGAAGCAGGATATGTTATGCGTGATATTGAACACAAAGATGAAGAACCACCAACTGTCGAAGAAACCAAGAAAATGGAAGTGCTAAAAAAAGTAACTGGACAATTACATAGCGTCAAAGAAGCCGATAAAGTTTTGGCTGATCTTGAAAAAACTGAAAACGACATCAACTCTGGTGAGCTAAAAGCAAGTCCTAGTTATCAAAAAACCATAAAATATCGTAAACAAATTGCCAAAGTATTCCAAAAAGATTTTGAAAGAAAGGCTAAAGCTGCAAAAGATAAATTTAAAAAATTAAACCCCAATCTCTATTTTGGGGAAGAGACCGGCGAAACTTATGTTGGGCATATGAATAAAGCAGTTTATCTGCCCTTAGGGCAGCTATCATTTGCAGATCAAGTCGTAAAATCCAATCATCCATTGTTAAAAACGCAAGATGTAAATAATGTTATAGGAGAACCAGATGTATTGAAGGGATTTGACATAGAAGATATCACCGGGATTCATAGTTTGGGTTTAGGCGGTAGTATAACCGTACAATTTACTGACAACGCATTGACCGATGTAAATGGTCCTGATCTGTACATTTTTGAAATAGGACAAGTTGAACCGACTGATCTAGAAATTTCTAAGGACGGCAAAAAATGGATTCCTGTTGGTAAAATTGACGGAGGTGTTGCCGAAGTTGATATTTCACCATTTGTAAAACAGGGCGAACTATTTTATTATGTACGCCTAACCGATTTAAAAATGAAAAGTGGCTTACCAGGTGCAGATGTAGATGCCATAGCTGCAATTGGCGCTGCTATGCGCTTAAACCTTGATAGCAAAGTATTATTTGAAACGGGAAAATCTAATCTAAAACCAGAAGGTCGTATTGCTTTAAAAGAACTTGCAAAAAATATCGTCGTATTAAAAAAAGGAAATGTAGTAGTAGCAGGTCATACAGATGATGTAGGAAGCGTAGAAACCAACCAAAAACTATCATTAGCTAGAGCCAAAAGCGTCTCTGCCGAATTAAAAAAACTAATTCCCAGCAGTGGTTTCCGTTGGAAAGAAAAAGGATTTGGCGAGTCACAACCACTAGTTGTAAATGATACCGATGAAAACAGAGCCAAGAATAGAAGAGTTGATGTTCTTATTTTACCTAATTAACCACTAATACCAATGAAACATACAATACCCCATATAATTTTGATGTTGCTAACGATTGCCTGTTACTCCCAATCAATGACGCAAAATCATGTAATTGATTTGGTTGAAATATTAAATAACGAATCTACAAACAACATTCAACTAACTCTAACGGATAATAAGGCCGAACTAAAATGGCACCAAGAAACTACTGTTCTTGCAATTAAAAATAAGCACGATACCTCTACTTCAAGTGACACTTCTCAAATAAAAAAACCGATATCTTCATTGAAAAATAGACAAGCAGGACCCATATACTTTCAATTCAGTTTTAAACCAGTTACAAGTACCGAAACTAGTTTTAGGGCAAATAAATTCGGAAATATATTTTTCACTTTACATTTTAATGACCTCGGTCCTATAAAAATCACTAGCAAATTAAGTGCTTATTCATGTGTACAGAAAGTGTCAGATTCCGCACCACATATAGTTCAATGGTCTGGAGACACCTATATCAGTTTTTCACTTAACCCAAAAAAGACAGCCGACACTATTCAATTTAATGTACAAGGTATTACCATAAGTGGAAGGTTTGCAAGAGAAGATCAAAAACCGATTCACAAAGAGTACTCCAAAAATTTAAGGAAAGATATAAGACAAACGTTTGAAACTTTTTTTAGTCAAGCCTCTTTTAAATTAAAAGACAATAATAATCTTGTCCTAGTAAAAACAATGTAGCGTCAACATGCTCCTAATTTTTTTCTGAACATTGTTAACCTTTTTCATCTATCTGCATTAATTGTAAATAACAATTAAAACAAAGAAGATGAAAACAAATTTACGCACAATTCAGGTTACCATAATGGTATTTCAGTTACAGCTAAATCAAAAAAGGCTAAAAGTACTTTTTTTTAATGCTGAAAAAACTTAAATAGTAACAATCATACCGTAAAATATACCAGTGTTACAATCCAAACGGCACTTGTTACATGTTTTATAGGTTTCAACTCATAAATCACATATATTTAAGTGTAACCAACTGATTTTTAAACTATAACTAAATCTATTTATTAAAATTTAAAATTACTACATCATGAAATCTAAACTATTATTAATTGTAATGTTCAGTGTGGTTTTATGCGCCTGCGATAAAGATTTTACCGGAACCATTACAGACAAAGAGAAAATAGAACTAACCAGCGAAAATTATATTTATGAAGGTGACCTAGAAAAATATTATATAAATAATGAAATTCAACTTATAGACATTAAGTTAAAGAATGCAACAGCAGAAGAAAGTAAAGAATTGCTAATTGTAAAAGATGAGTTAAAGCAACGTTATTCCCAAATTTTGAGTTTTGACGAAGTAACGAAAAGATGGCCAGTACCTTGTGACATGCCTAATGGCAAATGCGTTCCAGTAAGGTTTGAGTACTTTGTATTCAGCAGTAAATTTTCTCAAATAAAATGTACCATAAGTACCATTACTGGAGAAGTGTTAACGACTATAGACAAATTGAGTCCATTACCAGGGGAACCACATTTACAATACCTAGAAATCAATGCCAAGGGTTTTGGTGATCAAATAATTATTCAAATCGAAAAAACCGATGAATTTGGAGATACTTTAAACTATAATCAAAGCTTAGGTTTATAACAGGTTTAGTATTTTAGTGTAATGGCTCTAAAATTCAAGAAGTCCTATGCCTGTGTTAAAGAAAATAATTTACCTAATTTGCTTTTGTCCCATTTGTTTGTGGTCACAACAATTAACGCTTTCAAAAATAGATTCGTTAAATGAAAAAGCAGAACAGTTCTACTATTACGAAAAAGATTCTGCCTACTTCTATTTTGACCAGGTCAAAGAAATTGCAAAAACAATTAATAGCGATTCTATACTTATAGAGTCGCTATTTAATTCTACGGGGGTTTCTAGTTATCATTACGATTTAAGTAGAATGAGCGCCAATCTTAGCCAACTAGATTCTTTAATTTCCGGTACTACCATTTTAAACACAGATAACTCAAATATTCTACTGTATTACCAAGGTGACTATCACCTAAAATTATTAGAATACTCAAAATCACGAACAGCTTTTGAGAAGATTATAAAGAACTATAACTCTGTAAATACAAAAAGTGAAACACGCACAAGTTTAGCCTCTGCAGCATATAGTTTTCTCGGAAAACTTTATATGATAGAGGGTAAATATGACGACGCAAAGTCTTTGTACAGAAAAAACATAAGAGATATTCAAAAATCAGAAAATGTTGATTTAGAAGCGTTAACCGGTAATTATAATTTGCTTGCCGAAGTATTAATAAAGGAAAAACAATATAAAGAAGCGAACACCTATTTGCTTAAGGCATATGCTTATAATAAAAAAGAAAAAAATACCAATTCTGCAATTTCCAATGCATTTCATATTGCTGAAAACTATGGTTATCAATTACAAAAAGATAGTGCCCTTTTATTTTTAAATGACTCTAAAAAATTATTTCAAAACAAACCTATATTTCAAGTAAAATACCATTTAAAAAAAGCGATTATCCATAAAAATAATTGGGAATATGAAATTGCTATAATTGAAATAGATTCAGCAATAAATAGTATCAAATATAATTTTGAAAAACAAAAAAACTCTGATTTAGAAATTGCTTATAATGAAAAAGGGCTACTTCAAAACCTTTTGGGTTTTCATGAAAAGGCATTAGTAAATTTCGATTTGGCACTTAAAACATCCTTAGACAAAATGGACAAGGATCCTAACGCCCTAAAACTATTTAAAAATAAGGCTACGACTTTAAATTTAAACAGCGATAATGAATCTTACTTAAAGGCAACTGCGGTGGCAAATCAGGCCACAACTTTTCTTAATCAAATAAAACCAAGTTTTAAAAATTCTACCGATAAATTATTTTTAATAGAAAATGCTTATCCAATTTTCGAATCTGGCATAGCATCATCTCAAAACTTATATAAGTCAACTAACAATGATATTTATATAGATGAAGCTTTTGAATTCTCTGAAAATAGTAAATCCGCCCTATTGCTAGAAGCTCTATTATCTTCTAAAGCCACAGAATTTGCTAAAATTCCAAAAAAAATATTATCACGAGAAACTCAATTAAAAGCTGAAATTACACATATTGAAAAACAAATCGCCGTTTCAGAAAATTTAGAAGAAGGTATAGAAGACCAGCTATTTAACCTTAGACAAGAACTTCGTAATATGGTAGTCGATATTGAAACCAACCACCCAGCGTACTACGACTTAAAGTATAATAATAAAATAAAAACACTGCCTGAAGTACAGGATAATCTTTCGAAAAACGAACTCTTTATTTCCTACTTCTATGGTAACCAAAATATTTACAGTATTGCTATTTCAAAGAATGAAAAATCTTTTCATACTATTGAGATTACCGATGAACTTGAAGAACATATAAGCGACTTACATGCTATGCTTTCTAATCCAAAATCGAAATCAGATTCACTTTCTAAGTGGAGTCATAAACTGTATCAAAAACTACTAGGTCCAATTTTAGAGTCGCATCCACAAGAAAGAATTATACTTGCCCCAGACGGGTTGTTAAACTATATACCTTTTGGCAGTCTGGTTACCAATGAGAGAGAGCGTCACTACTTGATAGAAGATAGAACCATTAGTTATGTTAACTCAGCTACTTTGTGGTCTCAATTAAATGGCAAAGAGCAAAACAGTGCTAACCTACTAGCATTTGCACCTAATTTTGATATTAATATACCTTCAGACGGAACCCGTTCTCAAGTGTTAGGCAATTTGCCACACAACAGAAATGAAGTTCAGCAGATTTTGACATCTTTTACCGGCAAATCTTTTATAAATGACCAAGCTACGCTTCAAAATTTCACTGCTACGTTATCAGATTACTCGGTTTTACATTTGGCAACACATGCCGTATTTAATGATAAAAATCCCGAATATTCCTATTTAGCTTTTACTCCAAAATCAGAATCTGATGATTTACTTTTTGTAAAAGACCTATATAACTTGACCTTAAATGCCAGTCTCGTAACTTTAAGTGGCTGCGAAAGTGGTATTGGCGAACTTAAACGCGGAGAAGGTTTTTTAAGCCTTGCCAGAGGTTTTTTCTACAGTGGTGCCGCAAGTATATCAAGTACGTTATGGAAAGTGAACGACAATTCATCATCTGAACTCATGGGCGAGTTCTATGAAAATTTAGCGGATGGAAAACCAAAAGACGCATCTCTACGAGAAGCTAAACTCTCCTTTTTAAAAAAGAACAAAGAGAATGGATTGGTACACCCCTACTATTGGTCAGGTTATATCATTCAAGGGAACACCGAACCTTTAGTTACCTCAACTAATTGGCAATGGTATTTGTATGGAGGTATTATTTTTGTCTTTTTTATTTTTCTGGGAAGAAAGAAATTAATTCAACTCTTTAAGTAACTTCGTTGCTTCATCTTTCTTATATGTTCCCATATTTATAAGTTGTTCCAATAAATTTTCAGCTTCTTCTTTCTGTTCTAATTTAAGGTTTGCAAGCGCTGCGTACCAGTATCCCTCATCTTTAAACTCACTATTTATAGAAATAATTTCTTGAAATTTATCTGTAGCTTTTAGATAATCTCCATTGGCAAGATAAACTTGACCTAGGTAAAAATCTACATAATCTAACCCAGTCTTTTCTTTTAATTCAATAAGATATGTAATGGCAATATCATAATCATTGGTTTCGTAAGCTTCAAAAGCTAACCGTTCTAATGACTCGTCAGAAACATCACCACGAGTTATCGTATAAACCGTATTAGGATATTTCTCATAATTGGAAGCATACAATTCTTCTGTTCCATTAAACACATCAGAATTAAATACAAACCAACTCAAACCTACCAACAAAGCAATACTAGCAGCAATACTTAATGGCTTCCAGAAATTTTGTTTTTTCTGGTTAGCTACACCACTTAATTCAGATTCAAAACCTTGTAGTTTTTTCTTTAGATTATCATTTTCAGATGTACGAACAATAGATTTTACATCCTTCTCAAATTCAAACTGCGCTTTAAATTCGATATCACTTTCCACCAGCTGATTAAATGTAATTCTCTCTGTTTCGGTTAATGAACCGTCAAAATATTTCAATAATAATTGTTCTTTATCCATCATAATTTGGGGGCGTTTTTAATGGCTTCTTTTAATGTTTTTAAACATCTAGATTTCTGACTTTTTACCACATTTTCACTATTATAATTTCCTTCTGCCATAATTTCTTTAATGTTATACTGTTGGTAGTAGAAAAGCTTTAATATTTTTTGACATTTTTCTCCTAATGCATCAAAGTACTTCTTTAATAATTTTTGTTCTGGCGACAAAGCATCATTGTCAATATCAAATGCTTCGATTTCGTTATCTATTTCTTCTACTCTATTCAATAATAATTCATTATTTGTATGCTTATTTCCTTTTCGTAATCGCTCCATAATCTTATACTTACCAATACTTATTAAATAAGTACTTAAAGAGCTTTTCAAAGTTGTTAATTTTCCATTTTGGATATTCTCATACAGTGCTACATAAGCATCTTGATAAGCATCTAACACCTCTTCATCTGCCAAAGAATATCTTTTGGCAAAATTTAAGAATAGCTCACGATTCTCTTCATATACCTTTTTAAAAGCAGATTCAGAACCTTCTTTAAGTGCTTGAAATAAAGTTTCATCTGAATGATTTTCCATTTAATGCATTTACGGATAAATAGTTAACACTTAAAAGTAAAAAATTAAAGTGAATGTTAACCTTTTCTTCTAATTAGCATGAATAGTTGCAACCAAAAACTATATAAAAATGAAAATAGCAACCCTCCTATTTATCTGTACAGCATCTATAACCATGAACGCTCAACTTATAATTGATGATTTTACCACTGGTGAAATCAGCCATTTGACTTTTACCGATATGAATGAAAATAGAAAACTGCAAACAGGTAATCATATTATTGGTCAAAATCGACAGATATTTGCAAAACTCAATCAAAATCCTTTCGAGCATAACATGCAGTTAAGTATAAAAAAAGGAATCCTTGTCATGAGCTACGGTTATGACACTCGGGGCACTACTTATATAAACTATGGCGTCAATAAAACTGGTAATGCCCCACTAAATATAGATGCAAGCAAGTATAAATCGTTAAAAGTTGAATTTGAAGCAAAGAGTACTGTTAACGGCATAAACCTAAACCTATTCACAAATACCACTTATGCTGCATACGGCAAGCATGTACCGGCTCGTGAAGGTAAGTTCGTCTTTACCATTCCGTTTTCAGAAATAAAGCCAACTGGCGATGATTTTACATTTTCCGATATCGATTTTATAAGACTACAACTTGACTCTAGAAGTAAAACAGGATGCAACATGGCGATAACCAAAATTTGGCTCGAATAAATATTTAATAAGCTATAAAATAGAAATCATCAAAAATTAAAAGAAAATAAATTTCAAAGTAACAAGGTTGTAAATAGCTTATCAATTTCTTCTTATAAAAATGATGTAACGGTATAAATAACTCTTTTAACCTATTATCCAATATTAAACTTTCTTAGTAATATAAACAGTTAGGTTATCTATTCTACTCATAAATCTCTACCACCATTTCTATCTCAACTGCCATATTACCAGGCAAAGAGCCCATACCCACTGCAGCGCGCGCATGTTTGCCATTATCACCAAACACTTCTACCATTAAATCTGAATAGCCATTGATCACTTTAGAATGATCTTTAAAATCTGGAGCAGCGTTCACCATACCGTGTACACTTACAATTCTTTTTACTTTGTTTAGATTACCTAATTCAGCTTTCAATACCGATAATTGGTTAATACCAACTTCACGGGCCGCCTGGTAGCCTTGTTCTATGGTTAAACTATCGCCCAACTTACCAATTATATTTTCACCATTTGCCTGTTTAGGTCCTTTACCCGCTAAGAACAGTAAATTACCGGCTCTTGCAGCATGAACATAATTTGCTACAGGAATTCCTTGATCTCTAAGGGTAATATTTAAACTATCTAAAATAGCTTCCGGATTATAATCGACATCAGCTGTTTCTTTAGAGGAATTTTCTTTTTCGGCATCCTTATTAACATCGGCGCAACTAATGATCAAGAATGACAAAAGAACATAAATACAGTATTTCATAATATCTATTTAAAGGTGGTTATTAAGACTACAAGTTACCTAATAGTTCATTATCAATACAATACCGTCAAAATCTATAAACAACTCATTGCATAAAAAACATTAAAAATTATATAAATATTATTTTTTGCGCTTTCTGTCGTAGTTAAGGTATCATTTTACTAAAAAAGCATTGATATTATTTCATTTTTATTAGTTTAGCAAATTAACAAAACAACAACTAAATCAATTTAAATATGGAAAGTTCTACAGCAACTTCTAAAGTAAATGCGAATAGGCTCTTTTATGCCAGCTGTTTCGCTTTAATTACTACGGCATTTTCTTTTGCCATTGCGGCAGGTATATTAGATCAATTAAAAACTGAATTAGAATTAAGCGCTAGTCAAGCTGGTTTAATTACATCTATGTGGTTTGCTGGTTTCCCAATTGCCATGGTCATTGGTGGTTTGATCTATCATAAAGTAGGAGGTAAAGTGATTATGCAGTTTGCATTTTTTGCACACGCTATTGGTATTTTACTTTTAATCTTTTCAGGAAGTTATATGGGTCTTTTGGTTGCCAACCTTCTTATAGGTCTTGGTAATGGCTGTACCGAAGCTGCTTGTAACCCAATGATCGCAGATGCTTACAAAGGCAATAGAATGAGTACGATGCTAAATAGGTTTCACATGTGGTTTCCTGGTGGTATTGCTGTAGGTAGCTTGCTATCTGGTTTTATGACAGATTTCGGTATCATTGGTCAAAGCCAAGTATGGTTATTATTAATACCAGCTGTAATCTATGCCTATTTATTTTATGGACAAACTTGGCCTAAAGCTAAAATTGAAGAAGCGGCAACTATTAGCGGCAACTTAAAAGGAATGTTTACTCCCCTATTCTTGTTTATCGGAATATGTATGGCACTGACCGCAATTTCTGAATTCGGACCAAACCAATGGGTAAGTCTTATTCTTTCTAAAAGTGGAGCTGAGCCAACAATAATTTTAGCGTTAACAGCAGGTTTAATGGCCGTTGCAAGATTTTTCGGAGGTAGCATGGTAGCAAAATTCAACCAAACAGGAGTTCTTTTGGGCTCTGCGGTTTTAGCAACTTTAGGTATCTATTTATTTAGCACACAAACAGGAGCTATGGCTTATGTAGCGGCTGTAGTTTTCGCACTTGGTGTTGCTTACTTCTGGCCAAACATGATTGGTCTAGCTGCAACAAAAACTCCAAAAACAGGTGCATTAGGTATGTCTATCATCGGAGCAATAGGTATGTTCTCATCTTCTATCTTTCAACCCATCATTGGTAGTTGGATCGATGCTGACAGAGCTGCTGCAGAAGCACAAGGATTTACTGGTGATGAATTAGAATTAATTTCAGGTCAAGAAACTTTAGGCACTATGGTTCTATTCCCTGCTATATTAATAGTTCTATTTACCATTTTATATTTCTGGCTAAAGAACAAAGAGGCTAATGGAGAAATTGCCACTGCGTAACTTCTTTTAATTATATAAAAAATGCCCGAGCAATGAATTTGCTCGGGCATTTTTTATTTTACAATTTTGTTGTTATTCTATCAGTATTTCTAACAATTGAATAGCTGCATCACTAATCTTGGTTCCCGGACCAAATACAGCTGTTGCACCTGCTTCCTTTAGAAAACTATAATCCTGCTTAGGTATCACTCCCCCAACAATAACCATAATATCTTCGCGACCATAGCTTTTAAGTTCTTTAACTACTTCTGGCACTAAAGTTTTATGTCCGCCAGCGAGAGAAGAGATTCCTAAGATATGAACATCGTTCTCTACTGCTTGTTTAGCGGTTTCCTTTGGGGTTTGAAAAAGCGGACCTATATCTACATCAAACCCTAAATCGGCATAACCTGTAGCAACAACCTTAGCTCCACGATCATGACCGTCTTGACCCATTTTAGCCACCATAATACGTGGTCTACGACCATCCTGCTCCGCAAACTTATCTGCTAGTTCTTGTGCTTTCTTAAAACTACTATCTTCCTTAATTTCCTTTGAATACACGCCTATAAATGAATTAATAATTGCCTTATGCCTGCCAAATGCCTCTTCTAAGGCACTACTTATCTCACCTAAAGTTGCTCTCTCTCTTGCCGCAGCTACTGCTAAAGCTAGTAAATTTTCTTCCGAATCGCTATCCTGCAATTTATTCTTGGCCGTAATGGTTAGCTCCTGCAACTTTTGGACGACCACAGCTGTATTTCTATTTGCCTTTACTTCTTCTAAGCGTTCTAATTGCTGCCTGCGTACTTCTTTATTATCGACCTCTAAAATTTGAAGTTCGTCTTCTTCCGTTAATTGATACTTGTTGACACCGACAATCACATCTTGCTGACTGTCTATTCTTGCTTGTTTTCTTGCCGCTGCTTCCTCTATTCTAGTTTTCGGTATTCCGGTTTCAATTGCCTTGGTCATACCGCCAAGATTCTCTACCTCTTGCATCAACTCCCAAGCCTTATGTACCAAATCATGCGTTAGTTTTTCTACATAATAACTACCTGCCCAAGGATCTACAGTTTTAGTCATATTGGTTTCTTGCTGCAGATATATTTGGGTTTCCCTAGCAATTCTAGCAGAGAAATCTGTAGGCAAGGCAATGGCTTCATCCAAAGCATTGGTATGCAAACTCTGTGTGCCTCCAAAAACGGCAGCAGAAGCTTCTATAGTCGTTCTTGCTACATTGTTAAATGGATCTTGCTCAGTAAGGCTCCATCCGCTAGTTTGGCAGTGCGTTCTAAGCATCAACGATTTTTCGTTCTTCGGATTGAATTCTTTTACCACTTTTGCCCAAAGCATTCTTGCTGCACGCATTTTGGCAATCTCCATAAAGTGGTTCATCCCTATCCCCCAGAAAAAGGAAAGTCGTGGTGCAAAATCATCGATCTTTAATCCGGCTTTTATTCCTGTCTTAATATATTCCAATCCGTCGGATAATGTATATGCCAATTCTAAATGTGCAGGCGCACCAGCTTCGTGCATATGATACCCAGATATACTTATACTATTGAACTTGGGCATATGTTTACTAGTATACTCAAATATATCTGCTACCAATTGCATTGAAGGTTTTGGCGGATAGATGTACGTATTACGCACCATAAACTCTTTTAGAATATCATTTTGTATGGTTCCGGCTAACTTGTCTAAGGACACCCCTTGTTCTTCTGCAGCAACAATGTAGAACGCCATAATAGGTAGTACTGCACCATTCATGGTCATAGAAACAGACATTTCGTTCAGCGGTATACCATCAAAGAGTACTTTCATATCTTCAACTGTATCTATGGCCACACCCGCTTTACCAACATCACCGACTACACGCTCATGATCACTATCATAACCTCTATGTGTAGGTAGATCAAAAGCTACCGACAATCCTTTTTGTCCTGCTTTTAAATTCTTTCTGTAGAACTCATTACTTTCTTTTGCAGTTGAAAATCCGGCATACTGTCTTATAGTCCACGGACGTAGTACGTACATTGTAGAATAGGGTCCGCGTAAAAATGGTGGTATACCTGCCGCAAAATTTAAATGTTCAATATCCTCAATATCTTCTTTTGTGTAGCTCTTTTTCAACGGAATAGTTTCCGCAGTAATAAACGGAGCGTCATCAGATTTATCTTTGAAGTTTTTTTGACTATTACCAGTTGTAGCCTCAGTAGCCAATTGAATATGTTGCAAGTCCTTTCTACTCATGTGACAAACGGTTTTGCTCTAGCTCTTCTGCCAGTCGTTTTTCTATAATGGGCGTAATCAACGTTTTTCTAGGATTCTTCTTTACAAACGGATACAACTCTAATTCCTGAGCCATTTTATCGTTTTCATTCTGATATGCATTTGTACCTACCAGAACAGTCTTCTTTTTATTGAATCTCTCTTGCTGTTTACGTGCCCCATCAGCAATTCTATTCTGTATAGTATGGTTCTTTAATTGCTTTAAGAATCCGCCATCTTTCTCGATAGCCTTAAATAAAATCAAAGCTTTCTCTGCTAATTGGCTCGTAATAGTTTCTACATAATAACTGCCCTCTGCCGGGTTTTCTACTTTATCAAAATAACTTTCTTCTTTCAGCAATATAAGCTGATTCAAAGCTATACGATCAGCGAAATCATTATCTTTTTTATAAACAGCGTTGTAATTAAGATTAAAAACCGTGTTAGAACCACCTAACACCGCAGACATACATTCTGTTGTAGTGCGCAACATATTTACATTATAATCATATATAGTCTTGTTGCGTTTTGATGGCTCAGTATTGATATGACAAGGAATAGAAATTTCATATGCATTTGCCAAAACATCCCAAAGGTTACGTAATGCTTTTAGCTTGGCTATTTCAAAGAAATAATTACCCCCAACGGCTACTTTAAAATCTATACTTTTTAATTTAGAAAGAGTATTGCCCTCTTGTAATATATTCAAATACTCATTTGCATGAGACATTGCATAAGCCAATTGTTGCACCATATCAGCTCCCGCATTTTCATAAAGCGAGACATCTATACTAAGCAAATTTTCAATTTCACTAGAAACTAAATCATTCACCAATCCTATATCTGAAGACATTGATGTATACCAATTACCTGATCTTGCCAAGTTACCAATGGGATCAGCTTGAAAATGTATTTTTTTTGATTGAGGTATTTTGGAAAGCGTTTTAGATATGAATTCTTTGGACAAAAATTGCATGTTTAAATACACTTCTACGATACTTAAATCAATATTGTTCAAAACAACCGCAATATCTATTGATTCTTCAGGAATAAGAAACCGAAGAGCTTCTGCACCTTTCTGTATGCTTTTGAGCGCTTTTTCATTTGCCATTATAGCATTACCGGCATAAATGGACTGACCAATTTTCCAAGAAAAAATTTGTGTTGATTTTACCTTTACATGCTCCAAATCATCTGCATGATAAAAAGGTTTTACTTTTATTCCTTCAGGAGAATCCCAAACAACTTCCTCATTATAATCTTTTCCTTTTAGATCATATTGAATTTTCTGTTTCCATTCTTTTTCAGATATGGTCTTAAAATTGTCAAACAAAGTATCTCCCTTCATACAAGACAGAGTTTAATTAAAAAACGAGTTTTTTGATTTAATTATTAAAACCGAATTTAACGTAATCTCTCAAAGATACAATAAGAAAATAACCTTGGGACTAGCCCAAAAAACATTGATTTAAAGTTTTATTAAATTTCGATTATGGAATAAAATCTGCGCTTGAATGAAGACCATTCTATCTATTCAATTGCGTTTAGATTTCGCACTTTTTCTGTTTCAATTCTAGATAGTTCTTTTAGTTCGTTTTTTTCGAACATTGCAGGTAAATCTTTTAAAGGAGTGCCCACCGGAGCTGCCCAATTTATATAGTCTTGAAAACGAATACCATCAATAGTTCTAGGGTTATAAGCACTTCTAAAACGCACACCACCATCATTAACACTGTAACTATACGCTAGATAATCAACAAAGTGAGATTGTTTATTGATCCAGTACATAAAAATATCATCATGATCTGTACCTCCACCTTCTTTACCGAAAGTAACACGTACAACATCATAATCTTCATCTTTAATAACCGTTTTGCCAACAAGCTCTTTATGAACTGCGGTATCGTTTAACTTATGCGGTAGTGTAGCAAAATAAATAACCGAGTTCAAAGCATTACTGTGTACTGCAATATCCTTTTTAGATAGACCAACAACCTTATCATTGACAGTTCTTATGAATGACCCATTGCTTAAATCATCATTAATTCTATTACCAATACTATCCTTAAAATTTACTTGATAAGAAAATCCATTGGCATTATTGAACTTGTACGTTTTATTCCTAAATACAAACTCATAATTTGCAGTATCATAAGCAGTACCACCATGAGCCTGAATGGTATTTTGAATAATAGCCTCTGCGCTTTCTTGTTGGCTTTCTACAACTGGATTTTCCTTTGTATTTATTTCATCTTTTTTATTAGGATTCTTACAAGCTAAAACGGCTAAACATGCTAAACCTATTACTATTTTGAAATTCTTGATCATTTGTTCAGAATATTAATTTGAGTTGGAGTTATCAATAATTAATGCAAATATTTTTAAAACCAAATAGTCGATTGTAAAAATGTTTACTAACATATCAAAGTTAAAATTTATATGACCCAACTTTACAGTATTGCTTCACAATAAGTGTTAACAACTGTACCAAAATATAGCAAGAACAAAAAAATACCTATAAATATATTATATCAATAAAAAACCGAACAACTATCATCATTTTGATAGCTATTCGGTTTCTAAATGTCACTGCCTTAACACGTAGGCAAGACAAATTTTATGTTACAATCTATTGATTTACAATAAAAGCATGAATTACACCCGGCAACCAAGCAAGTAATGTCAATAGAATACTTATTAAAAGTGTGGTACCAATACCGTGTTTCATAAAAACAGCTAATGGTGGTAATAAAATATTTAAAATAATTGTTAGTAAGGACATGTTTTATTTTTTAGGTTCAATCAAAATTACTGGTATTTAGCATTTTAGCTTAACCCTATTCATTTGAAAGATGCCCTTAAAAATTTTTACATCCTAAAAAAAGATTAGTCTTTTCTATCTTTCAACAACTCTTCTAAAATACTCTTTAACCTACCTAAACCAATTGGTTTTACAATGTAATCTGAAATAGCGCTAATTTTCTTTGCTCTTTCGATATCAACTGGATCTAAGGAAGATGACACCATATAAATGGTGATTTTTTTACCTACTCTAGGCTTAATTTTAATGTACTCTTCCATGAATTGAAATCCGTCCATAATGGGCATATCAATATCAAGAAAAATGACATCAGGAAATACGGAATCTTGATTAAGATTATCCAGCATAAAATCAATTGCCTCTTCTCCATCAGAAAAAGCCATTATCTCCATTGGTAAGTTGGTAGATTGTAGTGTTTTTACCATTGTGAATCGATAGATGGAATCATCATCAACAATACACGTTTTCAAAATATTACTCATAGCAAGCTTACTTAAAAATTAATTATAAACGTTGTACCAACATTCACCTCACTAACAGCAGTGATAGTGCCGCCCATAGCTTCAATTTGCGTTTTTGTCAGAAACAAACCGACACCCTTTGCATCTGGGTGTCTGTGAAAAATTTTATTGAGTCCAAAAAGCTTACGTCCATGCTTTTTTAGATCAATACCAAGACCATTATCCTGAAATTTTAGATTAATCTTTCCATTTATAATTTCGGAAGTAATATTTATTTCGGGGCTTCTATTTTCTGATCTATACTTAATTGCATTTCCGATCAAATTTAAAAAAATACTTTCTAGATATATCCGATTATAAGTGATATTTGAAATGTTAGTAAAATCGCTTGTTAATACAGCTCCACTTTTCAAAATTTCTCCACTTAATATTTGTGTTGTTTTTTCTAATAAATTATTTAAATCGCACTCTTCAAGATTCTCATTAGCATCTCCCACCTTTGTTTTTAAAGCTTCAATAAGAGTATTTAAGGTAGAAGTTAAGTGATCGATAACGCTACTAAATTTATCAAATATATCTGCGCGTTCTTCTTCATCATCAGAATAACTATAAATTTCCAATAAAGAATTAAGATTGGCTACGGGCGCTCTTAAATTATGTGAAGTTATATGAGTGAAATCTGCCAATTGTTGATTTTGAGAAGAAAGTTTTTGCGTATAGACTTCTAATTCTTCCTTTGTAGCTATTAATTTCTCTTCCGCTTTTTTAGCCTCAGTTATATCTTGGCAAGCTCCGATTATTTCTGTTATTTCGCCCTTAACATTGGTAAAGACTTCACCTATTATTTTAATTGTTTTAATTGTTCCATCCTTTAATACTATGCGATGAACAAGGCCTTTCTTATTTCTATTTGATATGAATTTTTCTACATGCTCAATAACTTGATCTTTATCCTCTGGATGTACAAAATCTAAATATGTGTCATATTGTAATTCAACACTACCCTCTTCTATACCAAAAATGCCATATAAATTTGATGACCAAACAACAGTATTCGTTACCAAGTTCCATTGCCAATTACCCATCAAAGTAATTTGTTCCGCATAATTTAAAAGATCGTTCTTTCTTCGCAATTCATCTTTGACTTCCTTAATTTTAGAAATATCTGTAGCAACTGCAATGAATCCTTCATTTATACCCTGATTATTATTAATAGCTGTTATTGTTGATAATACAGGAAATGTTGACCCATTTTTTCTTCTATACATCCATTGCCTGGTATCATTGACATTTTCATTCCTATAGTTAAAATTTTTATCTGCAACACTTTTCTTAAACTCGGCAATCATATCCTTTCTAAATTGCGCTAATTCATCTTCAAGTAAATAAATTTCGGGCTTATGCTTACCTATCATTTCTTCAGGTGAATACCCCAATAACTGTTCTGCTCCACTATTAAAACGATTTATTACTCCATCTTTATCTGTAGTTACTACGGCAATAGATTTAGAATTAAAAATAGCCTCAAGTTCCGTATGGGCTTTCTTCAATTTTGTTTCAGATTCTTTAATTGACGTTATATCCTGTGTTATTCCCAAAATCTTGGAAGGAATTTCGTTAACGACCTCAACCTTTCCAATAATCTTAACCCATCTATAATTACCTTTTCCTGTCTTTAGTTGTAAATCTAAATTAATGGGCTTACCTTTTTCTATAGCATTATTAAGCGATTTAGAAATTTGATTACGGCTTTCTAAATCTTCAAAGAACAAAAATCCAGAATCGATAGTTGGAATATAATCAGACGAAACTTCATGAATTTCATAGATCATACTACTCCAGTAAACTTCATCTTTTAAAAGGTCAATTTCCCATGTTCCAATTCTTGCAATTTCACTGGTATCACTTAATATGTTATTGTACTTTTCTTCTTTTAATTCTTTCTCTTTTTGCTCTGTAATATCACCGGTATGCATAAGCAAACCACCTATATCACCTTTTTGATTATACCATGGGCGTACATCCCAATAAATCCATTGTATAGTGCCGTCTGCTCTATAAAAAGGAGCTTCATCGCAAATATTAACTGCTCCTTTTAGACATTCTTGATGATCCTTTTTCCAATCATCACCAATCTCAGGAAAAACATCATAATGACAACGCCCTACAACATCTTGCCTATCTAATTTATAATCTTTTAACCAACATTTAGAGACCGCCAAATACACCATATTCTTGTCCAACATTGCAATGGCAGTTGGGGCCTGTTCTATAAAAATTTGATGATGTCTTTCTTGAAGTTCTGATTTATTCGGATATTGGGTCAAAGTCTTAATTTTAACAAGTATTTATGATAAAAATAGTAATAAAATACCGATAAATAGAAAAATAGATCTGTAAGTAAAAGATTACGATAACCGGTTTAAAACTTTATGTACAAACCTATTAATTACAAATAATCATATTACCAGTAATGCAGCGATTAATTCGTGTTTTTTATAATAAATCAACTTAATTATTAAAAATGTCACATTTTTCTATAAATAAGTTTTTCATATCTTGTTATGATTCAACCAACCAACATGACTAACCAAAGACCGAATAAAAGTTTACTCAAAATTCTTATTGAATTTGGCAGACCAACACCTATAAAAAAGACCTTAGTCTACTTTATTTTACTTTTTACTTTAAGTATAGGTTATGCCCAAGAAACAATTTTCGTTAATGGACAATACACCGCAGCTTCATTATTATCTGTAATTTCTGATATTGAACAACAAACAAATTACCAATTCTACTTTCTAGAA
>NZ_JBDVOT010000018.1:0-25726 GCF_039968975.1 Maribacter sp.
CATGTTAGACGGTGCAAAAACTGTGAATTCTCCGGTATAATCTAAGACCTTGTCTAAATTTGTTACTCTAAGTGCATTTAACAAGGAAGAATGATTTGCAAAAGACTCTGTTCGTTCCAAAATGGATTTTTCAGGCTTTAAACTAGAGATTAGATTCTCGAATTTAAATTCAATTGAATTGTCCTGTGCAAAGGTTTGAAGCCCTAACAAAAGAGCACACAGGGACACGAGGGATGTCCATTTTTTCATAATAGGTGGTTATTAAGGGGCAAAATGTTCTAAAAATCGATAAACGGTTCGATTTCTTGGTCAAGATACAATTAGATGTCTTTGACACCTAGTATCAATTACGTGATAGAACGATTTTAACATTTTATTAACTTTTAATTAAGTTAAACAAGATTCTGACAAAATCACTAATTGATTAACTTTGAGTGTATTGCTAAAAAAAGAATATGTTTCTACCTAAAACGAATATTGAACAAAAACTCTCTAATTATAGAAATAAGCAGATTAAATCTGACGAGACAAGAATGAAAGAGGTCTATGACATTCTTACTAATCTTGATAATGAACTAGAGAGAATTGAAGATAATATTTCAAACAGCAGAGGTGCCCAACATAATAATTTCAATATTGATTTATTAGATAGTTCCAAGATTTATCATATTGACGAAATCAAGCAAATTTGTATCGATTATAGATTACGTTTTTTGGATACTAAGTATTTTAAAGGGCAAATTCCTGCTGAAGCTTTATCAAAAATTAAAGCACTAGAAAAAGAACATGAATTAGAAATTAAAGCCTTCAAAATTATAGCTCCGTCTAAACTTTTTAAACTTGAAGATAAAGATGATCCATTACTTTTTGCTCCAATAGGTAACGGATATCATTATTTAGTACATCAATGGGGTAATGATCTTCATCCATTACGGAAGTTGTTAATGTGGCCTTTTAAAAGCATTGTAAACCTGACCTTATTGGTACTTTTAATCAGTTTTGCAACCACAATGCTAATACCAGACGGTTTGTTCTCCAAATCAAGTTCAAATGCCCAGTTTTGGATTCTTTATTTCTTTATGTTTAAATGTATAGCCTCGGTAGTCATATTTTACGGATTTGCAATGGGCAAAAACTTTAATCCAGCTATTTGGAACAGCAAATATTTTAACAGCTAAACTTAAAATTCTATTTTACGAATATGGTTTTAGGCACTCCATCTAAATCAATATTATCAATTAATTTAAAATCCGGTGCCGGAGTTATTCTTAGAATACCACCTTTATCAGCTTGACCATTTTTCTCGTATCCGATTAAAACATAGTTATTCTTTTCATCATAACTGATGGCAGATGTATTGGCTATATTATATTTTACGTTCAATTCTGTATCTGTCAAGAAATTTTCAAATAGATAGACTACGGTACTATTCTTTTCAAAATCATAAATTGCTGGCACCCCTACCACCTCTGCCGTTGGTACATTCTTCTGAAAATAAAACTTACCATTGTTATCCATATAGAAATCGGTAGTTGTAATAAAACCAGGCTCCGTATCTTCACCATAAGTGGTGTACGATTTATTTAATGAAACAGGATTTAAAGTAGTGTGTAATTCAGGATAACTAATGATTACATCACCATTGTTATTGGTAAATAACCGCTGTGCATCTAAACCCAAATCTAGCTCCATTAAAGCTTCATTAGTATTCATATCAATTACAGACAAATGAAATTCATCTGTAATGAATTCGTTCAATGTCAGCACAAATAATTTATTAGTAGAAAAAACGATATCAACTGGTTTCTTATCCAAAAGTATTTCTAACGGATTCCCAACCAAATCGATAAGTGAATTTACACGAACCACATATTGCTTATCCTTGCCCAACAACTCTCTTTCATATGCTACTGCTGTAATTTCATTTGAACGAGCCATTGCCAGAACATTTATGTCACACGCATCTATGTCATCAAAAAGAGCTACGGATTCAACTACAGAACTTTCTGAATTATACCATTGTAATGTTGCATGACAATTTGTGGTAGCATAATAACTTATATCTGTTGCAGTTCTATATGTAATAGCATTTGAAGGAACACTATTAAATGAAATCAACGTGCTTTTTACGGCAAATTCTTCATCACTAGACGCCACAACAACCCCATTCAATAAATTATTATTTTGTAAAAAAACGGTGTACTCAACTTGTGCACTTGTAACTATTTCCTCTTCAACTTGTTCAGAAGATTTTTCGCATGCGAAGAAACTAAAGGCTAGCACAAAGCAAGCCACATATTTGTAGGTTTTCATAAAACATCGATTTGGGTTAATCTATTCTATGTTTATTCAGCGTACATTTTGTTACGCTGATCTTTCAATGCCTTATCAGACATATAATCATCTAACGTTGAATACCTATCAATGTTGCCTTTAGGAGTTAATTCTATAATTCTATTTGCTACAGTCTGTGCAAACTCATGATCATGTGTTGTCAACATTACAGTACCCTTAAAGTTCTTAAGAGAATTATTGAATGCCGTAATACTTTCCAAATCTAAGTGATTTGTAGGCTCATCTAACATTAACACGTTAGCACGCATCAACATCATTCTACTTAACATACAACGCACTTTTTCTCCACCAGAAAGAACGGTACATTTTTTCAATGCCTCTTCGCCACTAAATAACATTTTACCCAAGAAACCACGTATGTATACTTCTTCCCTTTCTTCTTCCGTTTTAGCGTATTGGCGTAACCAATCTACCAAGTTGATGTTACTTGTAAAGAAGTCTGAATTATCTGCTGGCAAATAAGATTGAGTAGTTGTAATACCCCATTGAAAAGTACCTTTATCAGCCTTTTTATTTCCATTTATGATATCATAGAACGCTGAAGTTGCTCTAGAATCTCTTGAAATAATGGCAATTTTATCTCCTTTTGCCAAGTTGATATTTACATTGTTAAACAGCACTTCCCCTTCGTCAGTTGAAGCTGAAAGTCCTTCTACATTTAATATTTGATCACCAGCTTCACGTTCTCTGTCAAAAATTATAGCAGGGTATCTACGACTAGATGGCTTAATATCATCTACCTTTAATTTAGACAACATCTTTTTACGAGAAGTAGCTTGTTTACTTTTAGCAACATTTGCACTAAAACGAGCAATAAATTCTTGCAATTCTTTTGCTTTTTCTTCTGCTTTCTTATTTTGTTGTGCACGCTGGCGAGCGGCTAATTGACTACTTTCATACCAGAATGTATAGTTACCTGAGTATAAATTTAGTTTACCGAAATCAATATCACCAATATCCGTACAAACAGTATCTAAAAAGTGACGGTCATGACTTACTACAATTACCGTATTTTCATAATCCGCCAAGAAATTCTCTAACCAACTAATCGTTTCATAATCCAAGTCGTTGGTAGGCTCATCCATTATCAACACATCTGGATTACCAAATAAAGCTTGCGCCAAAAGCACACGTACTTTTAATTTAGAGTCTAACTCAGACATCAATGTAAAATGTAAATCTGCGTTTATCCCTAAGTTAGATAATAAAGCAGCTGCATTACTATCTGCGTTCCACCCGTTCATCTCCTCAAACTTCACCTGCAACTCCCCTATTCTATCTGCATTCTTATCATCATAATCAGCATAAAGAGCATCTATTTCTTTTTTGATTTCATAAAGTGGTTTGTTACCCATAACCACTGCCTCTAGTACCGTAAAATCATCGGCAGAGTTGTGATTTTGTTCCAAGATGGACATTCTCTTACCAGGCTCTAAATGTACGTGACCAGAAGTTGGATCCATTTGCCCTGCAAGTATTTTCAAAAAAGTAGATTTACCGGCTCCATTGGCACCAATAATACCGTAACAATTACCTTGGGTAAAAGAAACGTTTACTTCATCGAACAACACTCGTTTTCCAAATTGGACAGAAAGATTAGAAACAGATAACATAGAAATAAAATTTTAAAAATCCGTGCAAAAATACTGAATTTATAAGCTTGAGCTGCCTAGTTTAGTATCAAATTCGATAAAAGATTCTTAAGTTAGCGCAACACAACATTTAACTAGCTATTAACAACATCTGGTGATTAGGTTTATTATTTTTGGCTAACACCAGTCCCACATACTATATGACAAGAATTTTACTCTCTACATTCGTAGCCTTATTAGTGGGTTGTTCGTCCACAAAAAAGGATTCTGAAACCGTACTTTTTGCTGGTGAAATCGTGAATCCTACGAGTGACCAAGTAATTTTATTAAAAGGAGGAATAAAAGTAGACTCTGCAAAGCTTGATGATAAAAACCGCTTTAAGTTTAAACTTAATTCTATAGAAAATGGGCTGTATCACTTCAATTTAGCTCCTGAACATCAGTATGTTTATTTAGAGAAAGGCGATAGTTTAATGGTTAGACTAAATACCATTTATTTTGATGAATCTTTGGTATTCTCTGGAAATAATGAAGAAACCAATAATTTTTTGCTAGAACTCTTTTTAGCAACTGAAGAAGAAGATTCTAAAATGTATTCTGAATATTACAAACTTGAACCCTCAGATTTCTCAGATAAAATTGCATCGTTAAGACAGGAAAAAGTAGATAAATTAGCTGATTTAAATTCTGAAAGTCTTTTATCTAAAGAAGCTATGAATTTGTTGAACGGCAGTATAGACTACACATACAACAGATATAAAGAAATTTACCCCTTTAGACATAAAAGCAAAACTGCTGAAGAAAATTTTCACCAATTACCTAAAGATTTTTACATATATAGAAATCAAGTAAACTACGGCGACCACACACTTACCTATCTTAGACCTTATTATGATTTCATGAAAGCCCACTTAAGCAATTTAGCTTACATGAGCTGCCTAAACGACTGTTCAAATGAACATATGCAACAGAGCAGGCAGTTACATTACAAAAAGCATAAATTACACTTAATAGACAGCCTCGTAGTTGAAAAAGAATTGAGGGATAATCTTTTTAGAAATGTTGCCTTTGATTATTTACTGAAGAAAAAAGATGCTCCCGAAAACACTGAAATTTTCTTAACGGAATTCAAGAAGGTTTCTAAAAATAACATGCATTTAGAAGAAATTGAAAGCCTATATGAAGGTATTGCAAATCTTCAACCTAAAAAGACAATACCTAATTTAGATGTTGTTAGTTATGAAAACGAAAGCAAAACACTAACAGAAATTGCAGCTGATAAAAAAGTTCTATTTTATTTCTGGTCTGGCACTAACAGTAGACAATACAAAAACATCTTTAAGAGAATAGCCATTCTTAAAGAGAAAAAGCCTGACCACCAACTTATTGGCATCAATATTAAAACGGATTATGAACAGTGGAAAAAAATTATATCTTCACTTGGCGTTGATCCTTCATTACAATATCATAGCAACGACTTCAGAGAACTGACAGAAAAATTAGTGCTCTACCCAATGAACAAGGCTATTATTACAGATAACTCTGTTATAGTAGACGGCTTTTCCAATATTTACAAAAACTAAAAATTGTTATTATTATTTTCAGAAGAAAATTAATGAGAACTATGACCTTCAAGTAATTTCTCGAACCAACGACCAGGTAGTAAATTTTTTAGCGTCAACGAGAATTTTTGAATAAATGAACCCACCTTATAATGAGGCTTCGGATTTTTAGTCTGTATAATTTTTGCAATTTTTTTTGCCACATCAGAAGGATCACCTCCACTGTCAACATCTGCATCAATAGCCTCTAAAGTATTCTTATAAGCCTTTTTATATGCAGAATTTTCATAAACCGGAGTATGATATCTACCGGAGGCAATATTAGTGGCAAAATCACCAGGAGCAAGCGTAGTAAGGTGAACACCAAAAGATTTCGTCTCCATTCTATAACTTTCAGTTACAATCTCAAGAGCCCCTTTAGATGCCGAATAAATTCCTCTAAACGGTAACCCCATATAACCTGCTATAGAAGTAATGTTAATGATAAGACCTTCTTTTTGCCCACGCATTACAGGTAAAACCGTATTCATCACATTTAAGGGACCGTTAAAATTGGTTGCAAATGCTTTTAAAACCTCTTCATGAGGAGTTTCTTCCATAGGTCCTGTTATACCAACACCCGCATTATTGATCAATACATCAATTCTATTTTCAAGTTTAAGTAATGATGATATACAACCTTTAATGGTATCTACATTTCTAACATCCATCTCTAAAAGTGGAAATTCTGAAAATGAAGGATATTTACTTTTGCTGCGAGTTGTACCGTAGACTTCATATCCTTTTTTCTTTAAATGTATACCTATTGCTTTGCCAATACCTGAAGACCCACCTGTAATTAGTACTACTTTTGTTTTCATTTTATAGAAAATAAGCGATGCTAAACGTTTTATAGAATTGGTTATGAATGTGTTACCTAGAAATTAAATATTTCATTTTAGGGCACAAAAAAAGGCAAGCTACCTACATCGCACCGCTACGACCGTATACCCTTGCTGCGTTCCCACCCTGGGGGATTCTACAGGAGCTGGTCGTGTAGGACTTGCCGGGTGCAAATATACAATCTTTTAAAACTTTGACAATCCTTTAGTTTCTTATTTTTATGAATTAAATTGCCTATCAATAACAAGAAAGCCTTCTTGTACTTACATACTACATCAACTTAAATACCCATTTTCTTAATGAAAATTATAAATTATTTCTGTATCGTTCTTATTACCAGCTTATTTACTGCATGTGGCAGTGGCAATCAAAAAGCTTCTTCCCTATTCGAAATCAGTTTAGAGAAAAATGCAAACCAGGTTCAAATGAATCAAGAAATTGGAATAAAAATTAAAAATAAGCAGGAAAAACAAATTCAAAGTGTAGAATATAGCATTGACGGCACGCCTATTCCTCTTAATAATGATAAAATTAAGATCGATTTACCCACTTTAGGAAATAAAGTGTTGACCGCAAAAATCACTTTTGATGGCGAAACCGTAGCTATAAACAAAAACCTTAAAGTTCTTTCTGAGAAAGCTCCGGAAATTTACACGTACACCATTATTAATGAATACCCACACGACACAAAATCTTACACCCAAGGTCTTGAGTTTTATAATGACACTTTATATGAATCAACCGGTAGAAAAGGACAGTCTTTTTTAAGAAAATTAGATTTTAAAACCGGTAAAGTCTTTGAACAAATAGATTTGGACGAAACTTATTTTGGAGAAGGTATTACCATATTGAACGATAAAATCTACCAACTTACTTGGCAAAGTGGATTGGGCTTCATTTATGACTTAAACTCTTTTGAAAAATTTGATAATTTTCAATACGGTAAAAGTCGTGAAGGTTGGGGATTAACAAATGATGGCTCTAAACTTTTTAAAAGTGATGGTACCGAAAAAATATGGTTTATAAATCCTGATACCATGACTGAAGATGGATACATTGAAACGGTAACCAATTCATCTATTTTTAATTCAGCCAATGAATTAGAATATGTTGACGGGAAAATATATGCCAATGTATATCAAAAACCTAGCGTCATGATTATTGATAGCAAAACAGGCGCTATTGAAGGTGTTATTAATTTCAGCGGTTTAAGCGATATCATTACCAAAACTGAAAATTGGGATAAAACCAACTACGTGCTAAACGGAATAGCATATCATCCTGAACGCAAAACATTTTTTGTTACCGGTAAATTCTGGGATAAAATGTTTGAAGTACAAATTCAGAAAAAATAGCAATATGGCATTTCAGAAAGAGATAATTGTTTCTCATGATGACCTAGACGATTTAAACCATGTAAACAATGTACGTTATGTACAGTGGATACAGGACATCTCAAAAGAACACTGGCAAACCATAGCGACTGCTAAAATGCAGGAAGAAGTTATTTGGGTTGTACTTACACATCACATAGAATATAAACGTGCAGCGGTTTTAAATGATTCCATAAAAATATCAACCTTTATAGCGTCTAGCTCAGGAGCTAAATGTGTGAGAATTGTAGAAATGAAACATGGTACTACCAACAAATTATTGGTAAGATCAAGTACTGAATGGTGTTTATTGAACAGTAAGTCATACAGACCACTTAGAATCCCTGAAGAAATTAAAGAAATTTTCCTCTAACTTAGATTCGTAAAACCTATTAGCGTGCGTCTTAGAATCTTAATTATACTCTCTGCCCTATTTGCTCTTCTCTGGAGCACATCATGTAGAAAAGATTTTGAGTACGCCGAAAGCGACGGGCACCTTTCATTTTCTAGAGATACTGTATACCTTGACACCGTTTTCACAAATATTGGTAGTAGTACGTATACCTTAAAAGTTTATAATGACACTAAAGATGACATTATAATACCAAACATATCTCTTAGAAATGGCAATGAGAGCTTCTACAGATTAAATGTTGATGGTATTGCCGGTAAAGAATTTGCGGACACTCCTATTTACGCAGAAGATAGTCTTTTTGTATTCGTAGAAACTACGATAGATATTACAGACAACTCAATCAACGAATTACTCTATACCGATGCCATTCTCTTTGATAATGCCTCATTTCAACAAACTGTTGAATTGGTAACACTGGCAAAGGACGCCATATTTCTCTATCCTGATGATACTAATGAAAATGCAATTGAAACAATAGTATTATATAATGATGAAACAGGAAACCCTATATCTGTAGATGGTTTTGAGTTATCTGACAATCATTTAAATTTCACAAAAGAGAAGTCTTACGTCATCTACGGATACGCAGTTGTGCCTAAAGGTAAAGAGCTTATTATTGATCCAGGAACTAGAGTTCACTTTCACGAAAACTCAGGAATTTTAGTACAAGAAGAATCTACTATAACCATTAACGGAGAATTAAGTTCTGATAATTCACTCTTAGAAAATGAAGTCATATTTGAAGGCGACCGATTAGAACCTGAATTTGAAAATATTTCAGGTCAATGGGGGGCTATCTGGATTAGCTCGGGAAGTATAAATAACACCATTAATCACTTAACCATCAAAAACGCCGAGTTGGGTATTTATGTAGAAGGTCAAGATACAGAAGAACCTCAAACATTGAATATTACTAACAGTAGCATCTTCAACAGTTCTAGATATAATCTATGGGCTAGAAATGCAAAAATTAACGCCTCTAACATAGTTTTAGGAGCAGCTGGCAATTCTTCACTTATAATAGAAAATGGTGGAAGTTATTCGTTTACACACGCTACAATTGCCAACTACTGGAATAAAGGTTTTAGATTCAACACCAGTCTTTCCTTAAGTAATGCATCAAAAACCAATGTTGAAAACGGTTTTGATTTATTAAATGCGGATTTTAAAAATTGCATAATTGACGGTAACAGCTCTAATGAAATTTCACTTGAAACAAACAGTCAGAATATCTTCAACTATACCTTTCAAAATTGTTTTATAAGGTTCAACAAAAACCAATCTTCATCTTCTGAAAATTCTCTATATAATTTTGAAAATGACGAGTATTATTTTAACGTAATACTAAGTGGAGAATTAGATTATTTTCAACCATTTGAAAATGATTACAGAATTGGGTTAAACTCAGACGCAATTAATAAAGGTGACGAAAATACCGCAATTTCTACTCCTTTTGACATCATAGGCTCCACAAGATTACCTAATCCGGATTTAGGCGCTTTTCAAGCGATAGAGAAAGATTTATAGGTATTCCTATAATTTAATTGACAGATTTTTCGCTCAGAGACCCCGTAAACACTGATTTTATCAATATATCCTTGGTTTTTATAAGGACATTCTAGGTCTTCTTTTTCTTACCTATGTTTAATTTCGTAGTATACACTAATTCATTTTGAACTACACTTACACCATAATTGATTCAGATGCTGTTTCTAATTTGCAGTTACATGCTTTTTTGGATGAATATGGTGATTTTGAATGTATAAATACAACTAACAACCCTTCTGATGGATTAAACGATATTTTAAAGTATTCTCCAGATATCGTTTTTATTAACTTAAACAATGATTACGCTTCTGTATTCTTAATGGTTACAGAGATTCATCAATATATGAATCAAATACCAATTCTTATCGGTATTGCATCAACAAAAAACTACGCATACGATGCTATTAAAAGTGGTTTCTTTGATTATTGGCTAAAACCCTTTAATGAATTTGATATTCGAAAGTCGTTAATGAAACTTCAAAAAAGAATGCCAAAAGAAAAGGCACCAGCGACACTATGCTTAAAATCATATAATGATTTTCAATATTTAAATACCAATGACATTCTTTATCTAAAAGCAGATAATAATACTACCGAATTTTTCATGAAAGATGGTACAATTATTAACGCTTACAAAACGTTAAAGACTTTTGAGAAAAGATTACCCCAAAATTTTATGCGTATTCATCAAAGCTATATGGTAAATACAAGCTATGTTTCCCGTATCAATTTTGGAAAATCTATTTGCGCTATTAAAGCGGTAAACGAGCATATTCCTTTTTCCAAATCTTACCGAGAGAATATGGAAAATCTCAAAAGTATTCTTTCAAAGAATACTCTCTCCGCATTAAATTAGAGAATTCTCTTAAAACTAGGCTGTTTACTAACAGAATCTAACCATTCACTCAAGTTTCAAAATACCGTGTTATTTACCTACAAATGGATATTACTTTGGCTGTATAATAAACCAAAAACCCCTAAAAACACACAGTATGAAAAAAGTGACAGGTATTTTAGCAATTGCAGTAATGGCATTAGGTATGGCAACAACAGCTATCGAAAACACAACTAACGAAATTGAGACAAAGAACAATGTTTCTAAAACATTTCAATGTGATGACTGTGACGCCCCTGTAGGAGATAGAAAACCACCAAAAAGGATTGCATAGGTATAAATTTAAAATACAAAAAAAAGCCTTTAACATAATTGTTAAAGGCTTTTTTTATACCTTGGTTTTATTATACCAATAACATTTATTTTTGAACAAGATTTATATTTTTGTATCTGCCCTTTTTCTCTTTTGTATAAGCTGTGCAAAAACTGAACCCAAAAAAAAGATACAATCAGCACTTGAAACAAATGATAGTATTTCTATATGGTCTGACGAAAGTTATAAGGTGGACTCTAAGAGAAAATTAGAACTACAATATAAAGCTTACCAATTCGCAATAGATTCCCCAACAGATTCTTTAAAAAGCATACACCTTTCTAACCTCTCTTACAATCAACGATTTATCTCTGACAGTTCATTATATCGACAAGTAAATAATGAAGCAATTTTAGCGAACCAAAAAATTAAAGATACTGCTACTATAGGTGCGGCTTATTGGGATTTAGCATATTTTATGGAAAATAGAATAGCCTACGATAGTGCTTTTTATTATTACTCAGAAGCTCTTAACCTTTACAATCAAATTAATTATAAAGAAGAAGTTGGTCGTTTGTATTTAATTATGGCCAGTATTCAAATGAAGATTAAAGATTATATTGGTAGTGAAGCCAATACCATAAAAGCGATTGAATATTTTAAAACATTAGAAAATAATAGCCACCATTTATATAGAAGTTATAACCTTTTAGGTATAGTTTTAACAGACTTAAAAGAATATGAAAAATCTTTAGCCTATTATAAGGAAGCCTTATTTTACCTTGAAAAAATTCCTGACAGTTATATTGATGAGGTCACCGTGATAAACAATATTGGCGTAACTTATAGAAATGACAAACAATATGACAAGGCTATAGAAAATTTTGAAAAAGTATTAAGCACCAATAATATATTATCTGAAAAACCTAGTTTATATGGGCTGGCTCTAAGTAATTTAGCAACTTCAAAACTCTACAAAAGAGATACTTCGAATGTTCGTAATTTATTTAATCAAGCCATAAAAATTAAAAAAAAGGAGAATGATTTAGGCAGTATTGCTGCGAGTTATTATAATTATGCAGAATTAGAAGCTTTTGCCCATGACACTACTGCAGCTATCCACAAAGCAAAAGAAGCAGAAAGATTAGCTATAGAAGGAGAGTCAAATGAACGTCTTTTAAAAACTTGGCAATTTTTAGCCATATTAGATAAGGAAAACGCTTCTGGATATTTTAAAAACTTTATAAAACTAAACGACAGTTTACAAAATGAAGATCGTAAACAACAAAATAAATTCGCTCGTATACGTTTTGAAACCGACGAATTTATTGCAGAGAATATTGTATTAGAAAGTGAAAAAGAAACTCTTTCAAAACAAAAGCAAATTTGGATCGGCATAGCAATAGGTTTCTTTTTACTTGGTCTATCCATTTATATTATAATCAATCAGCGTGCAAAAAACCAAAAACTTCGTTTTGACCAACAACAGCAAGCTAATAACCAAGAAATATTCAACTTAATGCTTACACAAAAGCAAAAAGTAGATGAAGTTAAACGCTTAGAGCAAAAACGAATTTCAGAAGAACTACATGATGGTGTTTTAGGCAAAATGCTAGGTGCCCGTATGATTCTAACCGGTTTAAACAAACGCGCTACCGACGAAGCAATTCAAGAAAAATCTAAAGCACTTAGTTCATTACAAGAAATTGAAAATGAAATTAGGTCTATCTCGCACGAATTAAGTCATAGTGCATACCAAAAAATAAATAATTTCACCGATTCTGTAGAAACGCTTCTTGCTAATAAGAAAATTAAAACTATCTTTCATTTCAATGAAGATGAAAACTGGGATAGTTTTGATAGTGATATTAAAATTAATGCCTATCGCATAATTCAAGAAACTTTTCAAAATGCTATAAAACATTCTAAGTGCTCATACTTCGAAGTAAGTTTTTATAGAAATGATGATAATTTTAATGTTATAATGAGCGATAACGGAATTGGATATAACGTTAATAAAGGCAAAAAAGGGATAGGTCTTAGAAATATTACCTCTAGAATAAATAAGCTAAAAGGTAACTTTCATATAGACTCTACCGAAGGAAAAGGCACTACCATCACTTTAAATATTCCTATTAAAATCAATAAAAAATAACCAATAATAATACTTAGTATAAAAACGTTTAGTAAATTACCATAGAATTGTATATTATGAATACTGTACGAATTTTAGCGATAGATGACCACGAAATGACAGCTCTAGGGTATAAATATATCTTAGAGGATTCTGAATTTAGTGATTTCAATGTAAAAGTCGAAATTGCGACCAGTTTTGATAAAGGTAAATCAAAAATTGAAAATTCTAAACGAGCAGTGCCTTATGATATAATACTTTTAGATATTCAATTATTTTCTCCAGAATCTAAAGATCCAAGAACGGGAATTGATTTAGGAATTGTAGCTAGAGCAGAAGTACCAAACTCCAAAGTAGTATTTATGTCTTCTTATAGCGATAACTATAGAATCAACAATATTTTTAAAACTGTAAATCCTGATGGATATATGGTAAAATCTGAAATAGATGAAATGTCTCTTAAAACTATGGTTGAAACTATTGTAAATAAATCTCCTTATTACACAGCAAGCGCTCTTTCTGCAATACGCAGAAGAATGTCTACCGATATTATTATTGATGAGCAAGATCAAAAAATTCTTTACCATCTTTCCCAAGGTATTCATACCAGGGATATAGCACCATTGGTTGGTTCAGCAAATACAACCGTTGAAGCAAGAAAGAGGCAACTTAAAGCTTTATTTGACGTTAAAAATGGAAATGACTTGGCTTTAATTAATGAAGCTAAAACACGTGGTTTCCTTTAAATATATGTTTTCTAAAGATACTGACTATCAATGACTTAGATAAAATAATTTTATTTTATAATAATATCCTCCGAAATTCTAAGGATTTCCTATGTCATATTGCGAAGTTAGAAAAGTATCTTTATGTTAAAGAATGCTATAAATTTCCACCTATATGCCTTTTAACTACCAAAATTTCATCAATAATTCAAAATTAGAATATACCAAGGATATTGCTGGTATAGATGAATTTCTAGGTTCAATTGGGTTTCATTATTTTTCCAATGTAAAGCTGAATAATAAACATATCACTTTCAATTCTATTAGTTTAGTCTTAGAGGTATCTTGTAATTTAGATTTACTAGAATTACTATCCCATTTTAATACAGGGAGATGGGGCTACAATGGAAGAGAAGAAACCCCATTACAAAGTGCCTTGGATATATTAGATTTAAAAAATCAACATAATATTGATATCGAAGAACTTACATTCTTTTTAAATGATACAAGCATTGTTATAAAGCGCATCTACGATAAAAGCATACCATCTCAATTAAATGATATTTTAAAACAGATTGCATTTAATTATGTCTTCTTGACCAGAGGTCTTACTCAAAAACCATATGAGATTTTCGTTCCTATATTTGAAGATATCATTGAGAATATTGATGCTAACGAAGATCAAATTAATACAGCTCCAAAATCATATTCTGAATTCTGGGGAATATACCTAGATAAGGATGACGAAGCATCTATTTATGATGTTCATAAAAACACATACGTAAGTGGAGATTTAGAGTTTTTATCAGAATAAAAACTCTAAATCTATTTTCAATTTTTAATTATGCATTAAAAATTGGTCTTGTATTCATCATTGCATTTACTTTACTTCTAACTTCTTTTATTATAACTTCATTTTCAGGATTTGTAATTACCTGATCAATAAAATCTACTACTTTTTCCATATCACTTTCAACCAATCCTCTGGTTGTAATTGCAGCAGTACCAAAACGGATTCCAGAAGTTACAAAAGGTGATTTATCATCAAACGGCACCATGTTTTTATTTGCAGTAATGTCTGCCAAAACCAATGCTTTCTCAGCATCTTTTCCTGAAATATCTTTATTTCTAAGATCAATTAGCATCATATGATTATCGGTACCATCTGAAATAATGTTATAGCCACGCTCTACAAAAGACTTAGCCATTGCATCGGCGTTTTTCTTTACCTGAGCAATATAAGTACCATAAGAATCTGTCAAGGCTTCACCAAAAGCAATTGCCTTACCGGCAATAACATGCTCTAAAGGACCTCCTTGATTTCCAGGGAAAACAGCCAAATCTAATAAAGCGGACATTTTTCTTAAGTTGCCATTTTTCAACTTAATACCAAATGGATTTTCAAAATCCGCACCCATTAATATTAAACCACCCCTTGGTCCTCTTAATGTTTTATGGGTTGTTGTAGTTACAATATGACAGTGAGGAATTGGGTTGCTTAAAAGTCCTTTAGCGATTAAACCTGCAGGATGAGAGATATCTGCAAGCAATATAGCATTTACACTATCTGCAATTTTACGAAAACGCTCAAAATCCATATCCCTTGAATATGCAGAGGCACCAGCGATTATCAATTTTGGCTGCTCTTTAGTAGCTACTTCTTGAATTTTATCATAATCTAATCTACCGGTCTCCTTATCAACACCATAAAATACCGGAGTATACAATCTTCCCGAAAAATTAACAGGAGATCCATGCGTTAAGTGACCACCGTGAGAAAGATCAAAGCCTAAAATTTTATCACCCGGCTTTAAACATGCATGATATACAGCTGCATTAGCCTGAGACCCAGAATGTGGCTGTACATTTGCATACGCCGCCCCAAATAGCTCCTTAGCTCTATCTATTGCTAATTGCTCTACTTTATCTACTACTTCACACCCACCGTAATATCTTTTTCCAGGATATCCTTCGGCATATTTATTTGTAAGTACAGAGCCTTGGGCCTCCATTACTTGCGGACTAGTAAAATTTTCAGAGGCAATTAATTCAATTCCGTTAATTTGACGTTGCTTCTCTTCTTCAATTAGATTAAAAATTGTGGTATCGCGTTGCATGGTACTATATCTTTTAAATAAGTGACAAAAATACAAATAGCACACCTAATGAAATATAAAAAAGAACACAAACACATAACTTATTTATTAAAATAAGTTAATAACTGTATCCTATTTAGACGCTTATAGCTTTATAACATTAAGCAAATCATTTAATATATACTATTCCTTATCCCTTAACGTTTAATAAAAAGACTTTTATGGCACGGCTGTTGAATAGCTATTATAAATTCTAAAAATAATAGACATGAAAAAATTTCTACTATTTAGTTTTATCGGACTTCTAATATCATGTAGTGGCGTCAAAAAAACACAGGAGGCTCTTAACTCTGGTAACTACGAAACCGCTATTAATAAAGCGGTAATGAATATTGCAGAAAATAAGACCAAAAAAAGCAATCAACAATATATAATGCTTTTAGAAGAAGGGTATAAAAAAAATACCGAGAGGGAGCTGCAGAATATCAAATTTCTTAAAAAAGATGGTAATGCCGCAAACTATGAGGAAATATATAATAGCTATAATAGATTAAAGTCTATTCAAGAGCGTATTCGCCCTTTATTGCCATTATACATTCAAGATGAAGGCCGAGATGCCAATTTCACGTTCAAGAATTATGATGATGATTTACTTGCTGCTAAATCTGAGTTGTCTGAATTTTTATACTCAAACGCTACTGCGTTATTGAAAGACGCTAATTATAAAACCGATTATAGAAAAGCTTACAACGACCTTAACTATTTAGAAGAGATTAACCCAAATTATAAGGATGTTGCTTCTAAAATAAATGAAGCCTATCAAAAAGGGTTAAATTACATCATCGTAGAAATGATAAATAATACGGATCAGATTATACCTAAAAGATTAGAAGATGAGCTTTTAAATTTAAATACTTACGGATTAAATTCTAATTGGACAGAATACCACACCAATAGAATACAAAATCAATTGTATGACTACCAAATGGAAGTTTCTTTTCAAGATATTAATATTTCTCCAGAACAAATTAGCGAGAAACAAATAAGCAAGGAAAGACAAATAAAAGATGGTTATACTTTTGTTGAAGATCGCAATGGTAATGTAGTATCAGATAGTCTTGGTAATAGTATTAAGGTGGATAAGTTTAAAACCGTACGATGTAATTTCTATCAATTTACACAATTTAAAAGTGCACAAGTAACCGGAGTTGTAAGCTTCATTGATTTGAAAAAACAGCAAAAGGTAAATCAATATCCATTATCAAGTCAATTCGTATTTGAGCATGTCTATGCAAACTACGATGGTGATAAAAGAGCGCTAGACAATGAGTTAGTATCTCTTTTACAACTTGCAAGAGTACCATTTCCTAGCAATGAACAAATGGTTTATGATGCCGGAGAAGATTTAAAAAATAATCTCAAAAATATATTGAACAACCAACGTTTCAATTAAGAAAAAAGCCCCGTTATTACGGGGCTTTTTATTTATACATATTGTTCTAGCTTAATATCTGAAATGGCACTATGTGAATCATGTAAGACCACTACCCCATTTTTAATAATCAAAAGCTGAGGAGATTGGTGTACTACTCCAAATTCTGAAGCTACCGCGTTAGACACATCTCTGTTCGCCAACAAATCTAAAAAGTATAGATCCATTTGTCCATCTTCCAGACCATAACTGCTTTTAAACATATTTAGTACCATTCTACTTATACCACATGAGGTGGAATGCTTAAATATTACTTGAGGTCTACCATTAGACGCTGCTTTAATAGTACTTAATTGATCTACAGAATTTAAAGCCACCCAAGGAATGCCCGAAGAACTACCTTCATCATCACTTTTAGAACCAAATAAACCACCAAATATTCCCATAAAATTCTTAATTTAATATTGTCATTTCAACAAACTGCACCTGACTAATTGTCATTAAATTTTTCTGATTTACAGCCATTATGTCTTGTAAATTCAATTGGTAAGATTGTTGACTAATACATATCAAAAGTATTACAATTAACTAAATCCGAAAGAATATGAATATAAATAATTTCACTATAAAATCACAGGAGGCTATTCAACAAGCCCAACTGATTGCCCAAAATAACGGACATCAGCAAATTGAGAACGAACATATATTTAAAGCACTTACCGAAGTTGAAGAGAATGTAATGCCCTTTTTGATTAAAAAACTAGGGATTAACTTTTCATTGGTTCAACAAATTATAGAAAAAGAATTATCAAGCTTTCCAAAAGTTGAAGGTGGAGATATTCAATTCTCTAGAGAAGCGGGTAAAACTTTGAACGAAGCAAGTATTATTGCTAAAAACATGGAAGATGAATATGTTTCCATAGAACACCTCTTTTTAGCCATTTTAAAATCTAAAAGCAAAATAGCCCAGATTTTAAAAGACCAAGGAGCTACAGAAAAACATTTAATAGCAGCTATAAACGAATTGCGCAATGGCGAAAAGGTAACTTCACAAAGTGCCGAAGACAGTTATAACTCACTTAAAAAATACGCAAAGAACTTAAACGAACTTGCAGATAGTGGTAAACTTGACCCTGTTATTGGACGTGATGAGGAAATTCGTAGAATTCTGCAAATTTTATCAAGACGTACAAAAAACAATCCTATACTTGTAGGTGAGCCCGGCGTTGGTAAAACCGCTATTGTAGAAGGTTTAGCGCATAGAATTATTCAAGGTGACATTCCTGAAAACCTAAAGGATAAAGTAATTTATTCTTTAGATATGGGCGCTTTAATTGCAGGCGCAAAATATAAAGGAGAATTTGAAGAACGCCTAAAAGCTGTTATCAAAGAAGTTGTCAGCGCAGATGGCAACATCATCTTATTTATTGATGAAATACACACCTTAGTTGGTGCAGGTGGCGGTCAAGGAGCTATGGACGCAGCTAATATTCTTAAACCCGCTTTAGCAAGAGGTGAACTAAGATCAATTGGTGCAACTACATTAGATGAATACCAAAAGTATTTTGAAAAAGATAAAGCTCTTGAAAGAAGGTTTCAAAAAGTGGTTGTAGACCAGCCAGATACAGAAAGTGCCATCTCTATTCTTAGAGGTATTAAAGAGAAATACGAAGCGCACCATAAGGTTCGTATCAAAGATGAGGCGGTTATTTCTGCGGTAGAACTTTCTCAACGCTATATCACCAATAGATTTTTACCGGACAAGGCTATTGACCTTATGGATGAAGCTGCTTCCAAACTTAGAATGGAAATTAATTCTAAACCTGAAGAGCTAGATGTTCTAGATCGTAAGATTATGCAGATTGAAATTGAAATTGAAGCGATTAAACGTGAAAATGACAAACAAAAACTTAAAATTTTAAATCTAGATTTAGCAAATATCAAAGAAGAGCGAAACGAAATTTTCGCTCAATGGGAAAGTGAAAAATCTGTTGTAGACAATATTCAGCAGACCAAACTAGATATTGAAAACTTTAAAGCTGAAGCCGAACGTGCCGAAAGAAATGGTGATTATGGTAAAGTAGCAGAAATTAGATATGGAAAAATTAAAGAAGCCCAAGAAAACCTCACTAAATTACAAGATAATCTAGCTGAACAACAACATGCGGGTACTTTAATCAAAGAAGAAGTTACAAGTGATGATATTGCCGAAGTTGTTGCTAAATGGACCGGTATACCTGTAACAAAAATGTTGCAAAGCGAACGCGAAAAGTTGTTGAAGCTTGAAGAAGTACTGCATAAGCGTGTTGTAGGTCAAGAAGAAGCTATTGAAGCGGTTTCAGACGCTATACGAAGAAGTAGAGCCGGACTGCAAGATTCTAAAAAGCCTATTGGCTCGTTTCTTTTCTTAGGAACAACCGGAGTGGGTAAAACAGAGCTTGCAAAAACATTGGCATCATATTTATTTGATGATGAAAATGCAATGACAAGAATAGACATGAGCGAATATCAAGAAAGACATTCGGTCAGTAGACTTGTAGGTGCACCTCCAGGATATGTAGGTTATGACGAAGGCGGACAATTAACAGAAGCTGTACGTAGAAGACCTTATTCTGTAGTACTTTTAGATGAGATTGAAAAAGCGCACCCAGATACGTTTAATATTTTATTACAAGTATTGGATGAAGGTAGATTGACAGACAACAAAGGTCGTGTTGCAGATTTCAAGAATACAATTATCATTATGACCAGTAATATGGGTAGTGATATTATTCAAGATACTTTTGAAAATGCCGTAGATGTTTATAGCGCTACTGAAGCTGCAAGAGTTGAAGTGTTAGGTCTTTTAAAGAAGACAGTAAGACCAGAGTTTATAAATAGAATTGATGACATTGTTATGTTTACACCTTTAACCAAGGAAGACATCAAAGAAATAGTAAAACTTCAAATAGAGAGTTTAAAGAAAATGCTGGACAATCAGCAAATTACTCTAGATGCTACAGAAGAAGCTATAGCTTATTTGGCAGATAAAGGTTACGACCCACAATTTGGTGCCAGACCTGTAAAAAGAACTATCCAGAAAGAGGTTCTTAACAATATGTCCAAAGCATTGTTAAGCGGTGAAATTAAAGCGGATAGCGTTGTTTTACTAGATGCCTTCGATAATGGTTTAGTTTTCAGAAATCAAGAAGAAATAACAGTTTAATTTTAAAAAATTGTTAGAAAAGCGTTCATATTAAATATATGGACGCTTTTTTTATCAACAATATATACCATACAGTATAGATTATTTATATTCGCATTAAAACAGTCTATTATGTCAACCAAAGCCGAAAGAACAACCGCATTCATTATTGAGACTGTCGCGCCTGTATTTAACAAACACGGGTATGTAGGCACTAGTATGAGTGATTTAACCGATGCCACCAACTTAACCAAGGGTGCACTTTATGGTAATTTTGAAAACAAAGAAGCGTTGGCTTTAGCTGCTTTCGAATTTAATAGAAGCTTATTGCTTACCGCTGTTGACGAGCATTTATCAATTGAAGGCAAGGCTATTGCTAAAATTGAAAATCTACTTGACTTTTATAAAAAATACGACATCTTTACAATGAAAATGGGTGGTTGCCCCATTTTAAATGTTGGTATAGACGCTCAACACAACAACAAACTACTTGCTGCCGCAGCTAAAGAAACTATTAAAGAAATTGAAGGGAAAATTGCCTTAGTCTTTGAAAATGGTATTAATAACAGAGAGTTTAAACTACCAGTATCTCCATTACAGTTTTCAAAACAATTATTTACGATTATTCAAGGTGCAATTTCAATGGCTACTATTACCAAGGATCGTAAGTATTTATTGAATACGGTAACGTACTTAGATGTTTTAATTAAAAGAGAATTGAAGTAAACATTTTTATAGGTGCTTACTCCCAACTAATAAAAAGCCAAATACCGAAAGAGTATATTACTCGCCCGTTACCCTGAAAATCCATAATTTATCAGTGTATTTTCCACCAAGCTTAGAGTCTCTAGCTTCTCTGGCTTCTTTTATGAAATTGTATTTAGCCAAATACACATAATTATATTTATTCTTTTGTCTTAAGAACGATTTAGCATTGATTCCACGCTTTTGCATATCTGCAATAAAAGCGTTTAAGTACTTTTTAGTACCAAATACATTTGCTATCAAATAGTATCCTGGTTCTAAAGAGCCTTCTTTAGTTACCTCCTCATACTTTTCACCAGCTCTAACTTTTACGACTTCATTTTTCATTGCCAATGCTTGACTTTGAGCAATTGAATCTTGTCTTCGTTGTTGAGCCAAGGCTAAAGCCGCTGCTTTATTTTTCTCTACTGTCGCTATAGAATCTTGCATTTTTTGTTGCTTTAAAGCCTTAGCTGATGCCAAGGCCTGTTCTGCTCTTGCATTTTCTATAGAGTCTCTTCGTCTTCTAATATCTCTTCTTGATTCTTTTATGACCAGTTTAGATGTACTTGTGGCATTTTGAATGGAATCTTTTATTCTATTACTTTCTATTAAAGCTAAACGCTCCTGCTTCTTTGATTCCCTTTTAAGAGCCAACTTTTCTGCCTTAGTCAGTTCATTAGACACGATAACATTCTCCTCTTGCTTAACAAGGACTTCTTCCTTTTGCTTTTTCTCCTCCGCAAGTAATTGCTCTTCAAGTTTTTCTTCAGGCGTTTGCAGTGTTCCCAATTTATAAGATGTCACCAATTCAAATGATGGGTCTTGACCTTTTAAATCTGAACTTGTACCTACTTCAATTAAGGCACCAAAGGACAACCTTTTAAAGAAACGTCCACCAACACCACCGGAGAATCCATAAAAACTATTATAGCCCGCTTGTGCCCAATATTTGTTTGTCGTCAACAATGTTGTCAACCCTATTTGATTATCCAACCCAGGAATGGTCTTATAATACAACATAGGTCTTAATACAGAACTATCATCTGAACTTAAAACACTAACTGGAATATCATAACTTACCAATGCTTGAAACATTCTATCCTCAGGACTTGTGTTGCGCTCATTGGAAGAGAAATTATAATCAAATAGATTTTCTGAAACCAAACCTATATTAAACCTATCAATACTCAAATTAACACCCGGTGCCATTTGTAAAATAAAATCATTTTCTGCGATAGTCTGTATTGGGTTAGGTATAAAAAAACGATCGTCTGCCAACTTCTGTTGAAAAGCAAATACGTTTAAACCAACCCCTAAAATAACTCCTTCACTTAATTCTATAGTATGAGCATAGTTAAGAGCCGCACCCGTATTTAAGAAAACACCTGTATTATGCTGAAAGAAACCAACACCTGCAGCAGATACATCATTTAATCTTGCTGAATAATTTAAGAATAGAGAAGTTGGGTCTGCATCATAAGATTGCCATTGCCACCTAGCCCACAATGACACTGAAGAAGGATTATTACGATCTAAACTATAAGCAGGATTTATTAAACTACTATTGTATTCAGTAATATTTTGCTGCCTAAAATCAGTAGGAAGTACGACCTCTTGAGCCTTAATACCTAGAACTACAAAACCAATAAGAAGCGCCCCACAAAATTTTTTCATATGCAAAAAAACAAAAAATAGACTATTTATAGTACTATTTTGAACTAATTTTAGTTATTAAATTAATACACCAAACAAAATTTCATGAAAGCATTAAAAATTGTTCTTTTAATTTTTCTGGCAATCAATCTTTCTTGCAAAGATGAGCCAGTAGTTGACACATCGCAAGAAGAAACTTCAATTTCGACTTTTTATCTTATCAGACATGCTGAAAAGAATAGAAATAATCCTGATGATTCTGACCCTGAACTCAACCAAAAAGGCTTGGGAAGAGCTATGCATTGGGCAGAAATTCTAGCTGACACAGAATTAAACGCTATTTATTCTACAGACTATAACAGAACCGCAATGACCGCCGCACCTACCTCGGTAAAGCAAAACATTGATGTACAATATTATGACCCTAGCACCATTGACATTGCCCAGTTTAAAAGCGATAACTTAAACAGTAATGTTTTAATTGTTGGACACAGTAACACTACTCCTGAATTTGTCAATAAACTAATCGATGAACAAAAGTATTTTGATATTGATGATAGCGAAAACGGAACTTTGTTTATCGTTAAAATCATAAACGGCATATCATCCGTAGAAAAACTTATTTTCAATTGTAACTGCCCAGATTAAAAAATCAGTAAACAATATCGTTAGCAATAACTTTTAAAAGGCTAAGACATTCATTGAAATGTTCTTACTTTTGCCTGTAATGCAGAATACTATAAACATTAAGAACAAAAGAGCTCGTTTTGAATACGAGCTTTTAGATAAATATACAGCCGGTATCGTTTTGGCAGGTACCGAGATTAAGGCTATTAGAGAAGGACGAGCTTCTATATCAGAAAGTTTTTGTGAATTTAATGATAGAGATGAGCTATTTGTTATCAATATGCAGATAGATGAATATTCTCATGCATCACACTTTAACCACAAACCAAAAGCCGCTCGTAAATTACTTTTACAAAGAAGAGAACTTAAAAAACTTAGCAAAGAAGTAAATACCTCTGGTTTAACTATTGTACCGCTTCGTGTGTTTGTAAACGAAAGAGGTTTTGCAAAAATGCAAATTGCATTGGCCAAAGGTAAAAAGCTTTACGATAAAAGAGAGTCTATTAAAGATCGCGACAACAAGAGAGACCTTGATCGTATTAAAAAGAATTTCAACGGCTAGTTTTTATTTTCCAGCAAGGGCACAAACCTGAATGAACCGTATTCTGTCTTTGAAAATTCTTTTTCAGTAGTTCTCACGAACAATGTCATTATTTGTTCTTCAAAACCAATAGGTATAACTAACCTACCCCCTACTTTTAATTGCGATAACAAAGCCTTAGGTACTGCCGGCGCTCCAGCCGTTACTATTATACGATCAAAAGGAGCTTCTTTAGGTAAACCTTTATAACCATCACCAAAGATTACTTGCTTAGGCCTGTACCCCATTTTTTTAAAAAAGATACTGGTCTTTTTAAATAACTCTAACTGTCTTTCAACTGTGTAAACCTTAACTTTTAATTTTAAAAGTACTGCTGTTTGGTAGCCGCTACCGGTACCGATTTCCAATACTTTCTGCCCTTGTTCAAGTTCTAATAATTCAGTTTGAAATGCAACGGTGTACGGGTGAGAAATTGTTTGGTTTGCAGCAATGGGAAATGCTTTGTTTTGATAGGCATGCCCCTCAAAACTACTATCCATAAACAAATGTCTAGGTATTTCTCTAACGGCGTCCAGAACGTTTTTATCAGCTATTCCTTTGTCTATCAATACTTGCGCCAAATGGTTGCGCATGCCCCTGTGTTTTAAGGTATCTTTCAATGGTAGTCGGTTTGTCCTTCAAAGTTAATAAAGTTCTTGAAACGACGGAAGAACCAACAAAAACTTATCCTTATTTTTTCTAAAATTGAAATCCTGCATAGGATAAAACTACCTAACTATGCGTATTTTTGGGAAAAACGAAACACATGTTAAAAGTTGGTGTTTTAGGAGCTGGGCATCTAGGTAAGATACACCTTAGACTTCTAAACGAATCTAAAAAATATGAACTAGTTGGCTTCTACGATGCCGATAGTTCTAATGGAGAAAAAGTTAGTTCTGAATTTGGATATGCATATTTTAAAAGTCTAGACGAATTAATTGATGCTGTAGACGTTGTTGATATTGTTACCCCTACACTTTCTCATTACGATTGTGCAAAAAAAGCAATCGAAAAAAGCAAACACATATTCATAGAAAAACCTATTACACACACTCTTGAAGAAGCTAATTCCTTACTTGATTTAGAAGAGAAACATGGAGTAAAAGGACAAGTAGGACATGTTGAACGTTTTAACCCTGCATTTACTTCTGTTAAACACGCAATAAAAGAGCCTATGTTCATTGAGGCCCATAGACTGGCCGAGTTTAATCCCAGAGGTACTGATGTTCCTGTTGTATTAGATTTAATGATTCATGATATTGATGCTATTTTAAGTGTAGTAAATTCTGAAGTTATACAAGTAAATGCTAGTGGAGTTTCTGTAATAAGTCAATCTCCAGATATTGCAAATGCTAGACTAGAGTTTGCCAACGGATGCGTAGCAAATTTAACGGCCAGTAGAATCTCTTTAAAAAACATGAGAAAATCACGCTTCTTTCAAAAAGATGCGTATATATCCGTAGATTTTCTTGAAAAGAAAGTTGAAGTTGTAAAGATGAAAGATGCCCCTAAAGAACCGGGAGATTTTGACATGATACTGCAAAATGCCGAGGGTATTAAAAAACAGATTTATTTTGAAAACCCGTCTATTGAGACGAACAATGCCATTTTAGATGAGCTAGAATCTTTTGCAGACGCAATCAATGACAACACAACCCCTGTAGTAAGTTTAA
>NZ_JBDVOT010000019.1:0-35498 GCF_039968975.1 Maribacter sp.
TACTGCTGCTGCTTTTTCAGCAACGATATCTTTTGCTTGTTTTTTGGTAGCTACGAAAAGTATTTTTCTACCTGATGCTGCAATCTTGCTTAGAGCCTCATTGGTCTCGTCTAATTTTGCAACTGTTTTGTAAAGGTTGATTACGTGAATACCATTACGCTCCATGTAGATGTAAGGAGCCATGTTTGGATTCCACTTTCTTGTTAGGTGACCAAAATGTACACCTGCTTCTAATAATTGTTTTACTTCGACTCTCGCCATTTTAATTTAGTTTACGTTCTTATGAATTAGCAATGATAAAGTGGTATTTCGGTTTATAGCCGAAAAGCCTTCACCATTTAGATGCTAAACTAATCTTACCTTTAACCTTAAGTAATTAAAGGATTTTTAATTGTCCTAAATAGGACTTTCAATGAACTTGTTAATAATCTGGATTTTCCAGTATGATAAAATATAAAAATAGGCACCCAAAAAGGGTGCCTGGTAATCTTGTAATTCCGAATTAACGTTTCGAGAATTGGAATTTTTTACGTGCTTTCTTCTGACCGAATTTCTTACGTTCAACCATTCTTGGGTCTCTAGTTAATAGACCTTCTGGTTTAAGTACTGTTCTGTTTTCGGCATCAATCTCACACATCGCTCTAGATAAAGCAAGACGAATAGCTTCTGCTTGACCAGTGATACCACCACCGTAAACATTTACTTTTACATCATAAGTATCTAAGCTTTCAGTTAATGTGAAAGGTTGTTTTACTTTGTATTGAAGTGTTGCAGTTGGGAAGTATACACTTAAATCTTTGTTGTTAATAGTGATATCACCATTACCATCAGAAAGATATACTCTTGCTACAGCGGTCTTTCTACGACCAATTTTATGAATTACTTCCATCTTATTTAATGTCTTTTAAATTAACAACAGTTGGCTTTTGAGCTTCCTGACCGTGTTCTGTACCTGCGTAAACTTTAAGGTTTCTAAAAAGTTCAGCTCCTAATCTGTTCTTAGGTAACATTCCTTTTATTGCTTTTTCAAGAATACCTTCTGGATTTTTATCCAATAATTGTTTTACACTAGTAGTACGTTGACCACCTGGGTAGCCAGTGTATCTCATATATGATTTATCAGACCACTTGTTTCCTGTAAGAACAATTTTCTCTGCGTTGATAATAACAACATTATCACCACAATCAACATGAGGGGTGAAACTTGGCTTATGCTTTCCTCTTAACAAATAGGCGACTTTTGAAGCCATGCGTCCTAATGTTTCTCCTTCGGCATCTACCAATAACCACTCTTTGTTTACAGTTGTTCTGTTGGCCGAAACGGTCTTATAACTTAATGTATCCACTACTGCTATTTTTAACTATTATTTTAATCAATCCCTAGAAAGGGGCTGCAAATCTACAATTATTAACTTGAATTGCAAATACTTGTTTCTTATTTTTTTACATTTTTTAAATAAATGTAAGATCTAACTACTTTGTCTTTATGGAGATACTGTTAAACTTGTTGGTTTTATTACTATTTCTGTAACAATTACAATTCTTTTGTGTCTCTTCAATATCACATCAACCAACCAAAGAACGCACAATTATGAATAAATGTATATTCCAAAGTATCTTATTTCTGCTATTTATATCGACAGTAGTAGCTCAAAAAGATACTGCAAAGGTACAAAGGGAATATGTTACCAAACAACTTCCGGTGGGAGAAGAAATTGCAATTGACGGTCAATTGTTTGATAAAGCGTGGGATACTGTTTCTTGGGATGGAGGTTTTACCGTTTTTGACCCTAATAATGGAGAGGCGCCAAATCAAGCCACAAAATTTAAAATTACCTATGACACTAAATTTCTTTATGTGGGTATTCGCTGTTATGATAGTGTTCCTTCTAAAATAGAAAAAAGACTTGCCAGGCGCGATAATTTTGCTGGTGATTGGATCGAGATTAATATAGATAGTTACAATGATAAAAGAACCGGTTTCTCTTTTAATATTTCTGCTGCTGGTGTAAAGGGCGATGAGTTCATATCCCAAAATGGAGATTTTTGGGATGCCAGCTGGAACCCTATTTGGTACACTGCTTCTCAAATAGATGGAGAAGGGTGGACCGCCGAAATGAAAATACCGTTCAGTCAGCTAAAATTTGGAGAGCAGAAAGAACAAATTTGGGGGCTTCAGTTAAATAGGAGGTTTTTTAGGGCCGAAGAACGCTCTTTATGGCAGCCGGTTTCGCTTGATGCACCAGGTTGGGTAAGTGAATTTGGAGTACTGAAAGGTTTAATGGATATTCAGCCACAAAAGCAATTAGAAATTCAACCTTTTTTGGTGAATCAATATGATTCATACCCTTCGCAAGATGGTAATCCTTTTCGCGATGGTAATGATTACAGGTTAAATGCCGGTTTAGATGCTAAAATAGGTTTAACGAATGATTTGACTTTGGATTTAACCGTAAATCCAGATTTTGGGCAGGTAGATGCTGATCCCGGTGCCATTGCTTTAGACGGATTTCAAATCTTTTTTGAAGAACGACGTCCTTTTTTCATTGAAAACAAGAATATTTTCGATTATGAGTTTGCCGACGGTAATGATAATATTTTCTATAGTAGAAGAATAGGAAGGAGTCCTCAGGGTTTTGCAACTACTACACCAGATGAATTTATAGATGAACCAACCAATTCTACAATTTTGGGTGCCGCTAAATTTTCTGGCAAAACTAAAAACGGATGGTCATTGGGGCTGTTAGAAAGTGTTACCGGTAAAATGTACGCAGATATAGAAGATGTTTCTGGTAATAAACGTTCAGAGTTGGTAGAGCCGTTAACGAATTACATAGTGGGTAGAGTCCAGAAAGATTTCAATGAAAGAAATTCTTTTATTGGTGGAATTTTTACTGCTACAAATAGAAACATACCAGATAATCTAGATTTTTTACGAAGTGGAGCTTTTACGGGCGGACTAGATTTTAAACATAATTGGAAAAATAGAAACTATTATGTTGAAGGTAATATTGTAGGTAGTCACGTAACGGGTAGTGAAGGTGCAATCGCAAGAACACAAACTAGTATAACGCACCTCTTTCAAAGAGTAGATGCAGATCATGTTTCAGTAGATAATGCTAGAACTTCGCTTACAGGTACAGGTGGTAAAATAGAACTTGGTAAGGCAGGCGGTGGTAATTGGAGATATGATGGTGGTGTTATTTGGCGTTCTCCAGAATTGGAACTTAATGATATTGGTTTTTTAAGACAAGCTGATGAAATAAAGCAGACTGCTTCGGTCAGTAGGCTTTTTATAAAGCCGACCAATTTTTACAGAAGAGCCAACATGGAGTTAAGTCAGTATTCTACTTATGATTTTGAAGGTAACTACAATAGAATTCAGTACCAGTTTGAAGGATTCATAAATTATAAAAATAATTGGTGGACAGAGGTTGGTGCGGCACATAAACCTCGTATATTTTCTAATACGGTTCTTCGCGGCGGACCACGTTGGCGCTGGTCAGATGAAAATTTCGCCTATCTATTCTTTGGTTCTGACAGTAGAAAGAAGTTAAGTTTTACCCTGGGTTATGTAAATAGTCAAGCGGCTGAAAAAAACTTTTCGTTAGCACGTTATGTTTTTACATTGTACTATCAACCTTTTGATGCTTTTAACCTATCTATTTCTTCTGAGTTTGAAGAGAATCCCAATAAAACCCAATATGTAAGTGAGAGTAGTTTTAATGGCGCTGCTAGATATATAACTGGTAATATTGATCAAAAGACCTTTAGTACATCCATCCGTTTTAATTATAGTATTAATCCTAATTTGTCAATTCAATATTATGGTGAGCCTTTCATTTCTAGAGGTACATATACCAATTTTAATTATGTGAATAATCCTATCGCTGAGCGTTTAGCTGATCGAGTAAGTATGTATTCAGGAAATCAAATTACAAAATCAGCCGTTGACGATAATTATTTAATAGATGAAGATTTTGATGGTACTGTAGATTATCAGATTGAAAATCCAGATTTTTCTTATGTACAGTTTCGGTCAAATCTGGTACTTAGATGGGAATATGTGCCAGGCTCGGAAGTCTTTTTGGTTTGGTCGCAAGGAGTAGTAGGAGCAGGAAACCCTAGTGAAACTTTGGGGAGGAATTTAGACCGTCAAATACTTGGGCAGAAAAAAGACAACACTATTTTATTGAAGGCAACATATCGTTTTATTCTTTAAATAATCGGTTGTGAAGTATAACCGATTATTCAAATTTGAAATAATTGGCATTTTTTTTCGTTTTTAGGGATGTACAACCAAAAAAACTAAAAAGATGTATAAACATATTTTACTTATTGCAGGGGTGGTGTTAACACTTATGTCCTGTAGTTCTGACAAAGATGAAACCCAAGATGAAGCAGAAATTAATAGTACGGCAATTGTTGGTACTTGGGATGCTACAGAACTTGAAATTGACAATGAAACAGCAAGTGACGATGTCAAATTTGGAAAACAAATATTAGATTTTTTAACAGACAAAGATTGCTACATTATTACTCTACAGTTTAATGAGGACTTAACGGCTAGTGCTTCTAATTCTGCAAACTATATTGAAGTTAACGCTACTGCTACGGGTTTGGATATTCCTTGTCCTACTGCTTCAGATGAAAGTACGAGTACGTATACTTTTGATGGGGAAACTGTTACTACTATAGATGAAAATGGTGAAGAAGTGGCAATTAGTGTTACTATTGATGGTAATGTTATGACATTAGATGCAAGCGATCTTGATATCCCTAACTTTTCAGAAGACGGGCAATTGATTTTCGTAAAGCGTTAATTAAGCTAGAATGTCATAAAAAAACTACCCTTACATTTATTGTAAGGGTTTTTTATTGCTTGTAAAATTTGGCTTTTACATTTTGATGCTCTGATTGTATGGAAATCATGTATAATCCTTTTTCAAGATTAAAAACTGGGATGTTCAGAGAGTTTCTTTTAATATCCCATTGGTGATATATAATCTGTGTTCCGTAACTATCCCTAATGCTAATAGCGGCGTTAGAATCATTTTTAAGTCCTAAAACATTAACGACATTCGTTGCGGGGTTAGGAAATATTTTTATGTCTTGCGCAGTTAGTTTACTTGCTCCAAGGGTTATAAAAATTACTATGATTAAAAATCTTTTCATTGAATATAGCGCACCTAATTGTAGAAGTACACTATGTGCTAACGTTCTAAAAATACGTTTTCGTCTCCCTTTAAAGAAACTTTAACTAATCTTTGCTTTAATGCGCAACCAACCAATTCTCACCCAAGCCAACCTCAACATCTAAAGGAACTGCAATTTTATATGCATTTTCCATTTCAGATTTAATGAGTGTTTGTAATTCTTCTAATTCTGGTTTGTAAATATCGAATACCAATTCATCATGTACTTGCAATAACATTTTGGATTTGTAATTACCTTCTTCCAATTTATTGTGAATATTGATCATGGCAATTTTTATGATATCTGCAGCACTACCTTGAATAGGTGCATTTACCGCATTTCGTTCTGCAGCACCACGAACAATGGCGTTACTTCCATTGATGTCTTTTAGATATCTTCTTCTTCCTAAAACGGTAGATACATAACCATTGTCACGTGCAAAATCTACTTGCTCGCTCATGTAGTTCCGTAGCTTCGGGTAGGTCTTGTAATAGGTATCTATTAATTCCTTTGCTTCTTTTCTTGATAAGTCCGTTTGGTTACTTAATCCAAATGCAGATACGCCATAGATGATTCCGAAGTTTACTGTCTTGGCATTACTACGTTGTTCTCTAGTTACTTCTTCCAAAGGTACATTAAATACTTTTGATGCTGTAGAAGCATGAATGTCCTCACCATGTTTAAAAGCTTCTATCATCGTCGTTTCTTCACTCAATGCTGCAATAATACGTAGCTCTATTTGAGAGTAATCGGCTGCTAATAAAGTATAATTCTCATCTCTTGGTACAAAAGCTTTTCTTACTTGTCTGCCGCGTTCTGTTCTAATTGGAATGTTTTGTAAGTTCGGGTTATTACTACTCAAACGACCTGTTGCGGCTACAGTTTGCATATAATCTGTATGAACTCTGCCTGTGGATGGTTCTACCTGTTCGGGCAATGCATCTACATAAGTACTTTTTAATTTAGCAAGACCTCTATAATCCAATACATTTTGAATGATTTCATGGTCCTTTGCTAAATATGATAACACATCTTCTGCGGTAGAATATTGACCTGTTTTTGTCTTTTTAGGCTTGTCAACTAGTTTTAGCTTGTCAAATAAAATTTCACCTAATTGTTTTGGAGAGCCAATATTGAATTCTTCACCTGCAACCTCGTAAATTTTCGTTTCTAAATTGCTGATGTCATTTTTCAAGTCTTCTGAAAGCGAGTTCAAGAATACTTCATCTAAATTGATGCCTTCCAATTCCATATCTGCTAATACGCGTAATAGCGGAATCTCAATGTCTTGAAATAACTTTTCTGTATTGGCCTCTTTTAATTCTGGTCTAAAATGTTGTGCAAGCTGATAGGTGATGTCTGCATCTTCAACCGCATATTCCGTTTGTTTTTCTAACGGTACATCGCGCATGCTCAATTGATTCTTTCCTTTTTTGCCTATAAGTTCTGTAATGGAAACCGGAGTGTAGTTTAAATACGTCTCTGCCAATACATCCATGTTATGACGCATATCCGGATTAATTAGATAGTGTGCCAGCATGGTATCGAACAAAGGTCCTTTTACATCAATATTGTATTTGTCCAATACCTTAATATCGTACTTTAAATTCTGACCTATTTTTTCAATTTCTTCGGCTTCAAAGAAAGGGCGTAATTCTTCTAAAAGTGCCTGTGCTTCTTCTTTGCTATCTGTAAAGGGAATGTAATATCCTTTTGTTGCTTCCCAAGAGAACGCAATACCAACCAATTCTGCTGTTAAAGGATCTAAACCTGTGGTTTCCGTATCAAAACAAACCGACGTTTGCTGCATTAAGTTTTTTAGAAATAACTTCATTGCCATACCAGGAGCAACACTTTGGTAAGAATGCGCAACATCTGCAATAGTTTTTCTGCTTGAAAAATCTTTTACTGTTGCGCCAGAATCTGCGGGACTTCCGAATAATGAAAACTGTCCGGATCCAGCATCTTGAATTTCTTTTTTGGCTGCTGGTTTATTTGCAGTCTCTGTAGTGGCTTCTTCAACTTCCGCAGAAAATAATTTTATAAACTGATCTTTCAATCTTCTAAACTCAAGTTCTTCAAATATTTTCTGAACTGCTTCGGCATTTGGTTCAGACATTTCATAGTCACCAGCATTAAAAGTAACATCAACATCTAAACAAATAGTAGCTAATTTTTTAGAAAGTAAACCAAGTTCACCATTGGCTTCTACTTTCTCTTTCATTTTACCTTTTAGCTTATCGGTATTAGCTAAAAGCCCTTCCATAGAATCAAACTGCTCAATGAATTTCTTGGCAGTTTTATCACCTACACCTGGTAAGCCTGGTATGTTGTCACTGGCATCACCCATCATACCTAGGTAGTCAATAACTTGCTCTGGTCTTTCTACACCAAAACGTTTTTGTATTTCAGGAATTCCCCATATTTCAATGTCGTTACCCATTCTTGCAGGGCGATACATGAAGATGTTTTCAGAGACTAACTGTCCAAAATCTTTATCTGGCGTAACCATAAAAACCTTGTATTCTTCTTTTTCGGCTTGTTTTGCCAAAGTACCTATAATGTCATCTGCTTCCCATCCTTCTTTTACAACTACAGGAATATGCATCGCCTTAAGAATTTCTTGAATATATGGTACCGCTATACGTATGGCATCTGGTGTTTCTGATCTGTTAGCTTTATATTCGGGGAATAATTCTGTACGTTCCGCACTTCCTCCTTTATCAAAACAAACGGCTAAATGGTCAGGTTTTTCACGACGAATAACATCGAATAACGAATTCATGAACCCCATAATTGCTGAGGTATCCATGCCTTGAGAATTTATTCTAGGGTTTTTTATAAGTGCGTAGTAACCACGAAAAATTAGTGCGTATGCATCTAGCAAAAAGAGTCTTTTTTGAGCTGCCATTTTTGAATATTGATTGTAAAACGTTAAAAGTACAAATTGATAGGGAAACATTAAGGGAGATTGCCCTATTGCTTCCGTATTAAATCAAGCTAAAGAAGTGGATTAACTTTTTAAATAACTATCTGAAGGATTGTTTACATGACCTTCTTTAGTATACGTTCTGTAAGTAAACCCTGGGTGAATACAGTATCCGCCAGTTTCTCCTTTTTTATTGATTGCGATAAATCCGATTTGAAAATCTTGCTTGTCTTTATTTTTATCGATGATACGTTTTACACCCTCTTCGCATGCCTCTTGTGGCGATTTGCCTTGTCGCATTAATTCAACGATCAAAAAACTACCAACGGTCCTAACCACTTCTTCCCCAACTCCTGTTGCTGTAGCGCCACCAATTTCATTATCAACAAAGAGTCCGGCACCGATAATTGGGGAGTCACCAACCCTGCCAGCCATTTTATAAGCCATTCCGCTAGTGGTACATGCACCGGCTATATCACCATCAGCATCAATAGCTAGCATACCAATAGTATCATGATTTTCAATATTTATGATGGGTTTGTATTGCGATGTTTTTTTCCATTCTTCCCATGCTTGTTTTGACTCTTCGGTAAGCAAATCAGTTTTTTCAAAACCCTGTTCGTAGGCAAACTGTTCAGCTCCTTTTCCTGCAAGCATAACATGCGGAGTCTCTTCCATTACCTTTCTAGCTACAGAAATGGGATTCGCAATATTCTGCATTGCCAAAACAGCACCGCAATTACCGTCTTTGTCCATAATACAGGCATCTAAAGTAACATTGCCATCTCTGTCTGGTCTGCCGCCATTTCCTACTGTGCTATTGCTCAGGTCATTTTCTTCGACCATAACACCTTGGTGAACGGCATCTAGGGCATTACCTCCTTTTTCTAAAACCTCCCATGCTTTGGCTGTGGCGTTTCCAAAATTCCATGTACAAATTGCTATGGGTAGAACTGGTGCGTTATCTGCTCCTTTTAGTAAAGGAGTTTCTTTGTATGAAGCTAATATGGGTGCGGATACTATACCAGCGGCTACGGCACTAGAATTTCTTAGAAACTTTCTTCTTTTCATGGGTTTGGTTTTTTACTTTTAATGACCTTAAATATAGCAATATGATAGTAGAAGTTTGTGCTAATTCTTTAGAATCTGCCCTTGTTGCAGAACAAGCTGGAGCAGACCGAATTGAGTTGTGCTCAGAATTAGCGGTGGGCGGATTGACACCTTCTTACGGGTTGTTAAAAGCAGTGAAAGAACAAGTTTCTATTCCGGTGCATGTATTGATCAGACCTAGAAGTGGAGATTTCACATATTCTGATGATGAGCTGAAGATGATGCTAACCGATATTGAGCTTTGTGTAGAATTGGGATTTGACGGAATTGTATCTGGGGTTCTCTTAAATGATTTTTCTTTGGATATAGATCGAACCCAAAAGTTGAAGAATGCTACAGGCGATTTGAAATTTACTTTTCATAGGGCTTTTGATTGGGTTAAAAATCCGCTTGAAGCGTTAGGGCGGTTAGATGCTATGCAGATTAATTATATATTATCCTCTGGTCAACAAAAGTCTGCACCTTTAGGAATTGACCTTTTATCGGAATTAAAAAAGAAAAGCAAAAGCGTACAGATTATGCCCGGATCAGGTGTAAATGCCGGTAATGTTGATGCTTTTATGAGCAAGGGTTTTAGTGCGGTTCATTTATCGGGTACAGCTTTGATTAAAACAATACCTAATAAACCTTTGATATCAATGAATTCAGAAGGCTTTTTGAGCGATGATCATCTTGCCATTACTCAATTGGAAAATATTAATGCAGTTGTAGCTAAGGTTAAATAAAATGCAAATGAGCACATATACCGCTGTGATACAGATATCTTTGTAAAAATTTTAATCATGATTCGTTGGTTTATATTCGTCATAGCTTATGTTGCCTTAAGTTTTTATGTACTTCAGGCATTAAAGACCATTACCAAACAACCGTGGTGGTCGTGGATTTATATTGCAGTTTCATTAGCGGTTATGCTAAATTTTATTTATCAATTTTCAGTAGGTGAAGAGACGGGTCGTGTATTGAGTATATCTAAAAGTTATGCTTTTGGGTTTTTATTGACCATGTTAACGTTCAATATCATTACAATTCTGTTCCTGTTTTCAGAAGATATCTATCGTTTTATAGCAGGTGCTTATCAAAAATTGTACGGAGATGATAAGAAATTTGGACTTCCGGCCCGTAGAAGGTTTCTTAGTTTGTTAGCTCTTGGTGTGGCAGCCATACCTTTTGGAGCACTTTTATATGGTATGTATAAAGGTAAATACAACTTTAAGGTGTTGAAATATGATTTAGAGTTTGATGATCTCCCTGGTGGTTTTGATGGCTATCAAATCACTCAAATATCAGATATACATAGTGGTAGTTTCGATGATAGAAAAAAAATTGAATACGCTGTAAGCCTTATTAATGAGCAGAAAAGTGATGTGCTCTTGTTTACGGGTGATATGGTGAATAACATGACTTCTGAAATGGAGCCCTGGGCAGACTTATTTAGTACCCTTCATGCTAAAGATGGTAAGTTTTCAGTTTTGGGAAATCATGATTACGGCGATTATATTCCTTGGGATACGGAAGAATTAAAACATCAAAATTTAGAAGACCTTAAAACGTTGCAAAAGAAAATGGGTTTTGATCTTTTACTAAACGAACATAGATATCTTCAAAGGGGAGATGATAAGATTGCCTTGGTAGGAGTTGAGAATTGGGGAAAAGGCGGATTTAAAAAGGCCGGTGATCTCAAGAAAGCTGCTTCACAGATTAAAGAAAACGATTTTAAAATATTAATGAGCCATGACCCATCTCATTGGGAAATGGAAGTTATAAAGGATGCCTATCATTATCATTTGACCTTGAGCGGTCACACCCATGGTATGCAATTTGGTATTGAAATACCTGGTTGGATTAAGTGGAGCCCCGTAAAATGGAGATATCCTTATTGGGCTGGTATTTACAAAGAAATGGGGCAGTTCATTAATGTAAATAGAGGATTTGGTTTTTTGGGTTATCCGGGTAGGGTAGGTATATGGCCAGAAATTACCGTGATTACTTTAAAGAAAAAGGCATTAACATGATTTTAACCCTTTTACATTACTACTATTAGAGTGCTAACAGTAGTATTTTAACAATTTTTATTACTTTTGGCTAACAAAGAAAAGCATTTTATATGTCCAAATTTGGTGAATTAATAGATTTAAAAGTACCTGTTCTTCTTGATTTTTATGCAGAGTGGAACGAACAGTCGACTGCAATGCATCCTGTGTTAAGAGATGTAGCCGCTGCTTTAGGTAGTAGAGGTAAGGTTATAAAGATAGATGTGGATAAGAATAAAGAGCTTTCTCAGGCTTTGCGTGTTAAAGGTCTGCCTACACTTATGATTTATAAAAAAGGTGAAATGGTATGGCGACAAAGTGGTGAGCAAGATGCTACCACGCTAATGGGTATTCTTAAGGAGTACGTTTAAAATCGTAAATTATTTAAAATTAAAAAAAGCTTTGAGTGCAAACTCAAAGCTTTTTTTTTATGACCTATTCTATAATTTCGGTCTTAGTATTGTCAGGTAAAATAGTATCTGAAACCGGTACGGTATCCATCATATCTGGATCTGCCTGTTGCATTTCTTCACGCATGTCCATATCATCCTCATCTTTATAGAAATGTTGGAATTTATCAATGTACTCATTAAAGATCAAGGTTTCTTTTTCTGCAATATCTTCACTATCATTGGTTATAATAATATCTATATTACGTCTATAAGCTTCCATATCTGCTATAATATCATCAATATTGCTGTATTGTTCATCTAGGCTTGTTGAAGCGTAATACTCCAATCTTTCTTGATACTTACCTTTTAGCTTTTCAAATAAAGCACGTGCTTTTTGGTTTTCACCAACTTTATAATAACCATCTACAAAAGGTTCTACTAGTGTATAGTACCCAAATTTATCTACAGGCATATTGGTCAAAGAAATCTCGATGATATCTTTAGCCTTGTCCATTTTGTTTTCCTTGATCAACGCTTCTGTTAAACGAGCTAAGTTTCCTCTAAATGATACACTTTGAATACGGGTTTGAGTGTCATGGTAAATATCACCACCGGCATTACCCCAATCCCATCCAGTAACGATATCGTACATTAATTCTGTATCAATTCGTCCCAGTTCAAATGCATTAGGTCTTTCTGTACGGATAGGTACAAGTTTATAAGCCAAACCATCTAGTTGCAGGTAATCTTTCATCCAAAGGTATTCGGCATCATCAAAACTACCTCCAGAGAAGTATAAAGGACGTTTCCAGTCGTTGTTCGCTAAGATGTCAAGCATCATCATGCTTTTCTTAGTAATAGCGCCTGGTAGGTCTATGTCAATGTAATCAACGATTTTATCAGCGTCTTTTTGTTTTACCAAACCACTGCTCAATACATTTTGCTTGTTGACAGGAACCCTAATTTTATTAGTAGGGTAGTAGACCATGTTTTGAGTGTCTTCAGAGTACTGACTCAAATCTGCGCCGTTTTGCTCAAATAAATATTTAAGTTTTGTTCTTGGCTTATCGCTATCGATCCAATTGATGAAATCTTTAATAGGCCATCTGTTTTCAGTAATACCTTGGTGGTATAGTACATCTCTTGATCCCCATCTATATTTCTCGTGAGAAATTTGAGAAGGTATCGGTGCACTTTCGTAAGCGGCAACCTTCATTTGATCTACATACCAATCTGTTTCAAAAAGACTGGTGCATACAATACGAACGTCTGTTCTGTAATGCTCAATTTCTTGTGCATACCAAATTGGGAATGTATCATTATCTCCAATAGTAAATAAAATGGCTCCTGCATCTTCTTGACAAGAATCTAAATATGCCTTTGCAGACGAGTTTGCCGTGAATTTACCTGATCTATCATGGTCATCCCAGTTTTGTACAGCCATTACCGTTGGTACGGCAAGTAATGTTACAATTACGACAACTGGTGCCAATATTTTAGGTGTAATCCATTCTTTAAAACTGTCGTACAATCCGTATACTCCTAAACCGATCCAAAGGGCAAAGACATAGAAGGATCCTACAAGAGAATAATCTCGTTCACGTGGTTGAAATATACCTGGGTTCGTGTAAAACTGTATGGCTAATCCTGTAAACAGGAAGAACATCAATAATACCCAAAACTGCTTTTTGTCTTTTGAGAGTTGAAAAACAATACCTATGATTCCTAAAATTAATGGCAAGAAGAAATAGGTGTTCCTTCCTGGGTTGTCTTGAATATCGCTTGGTAGGTTGTCTTGACTACCTAATCTCATGCTGTCAATAGCGTTGATGCCACTTAACCAATTCCCATTATCATTATATCGACCTTGTACATCATTCTGTTTTCCAACAAAATTCCACATGAAATAACGTAAATACATATAGTTGAACTGAAATTCAAACATATATTTAATATTGTCCCACACGGTTGGTGGTTGTACTTCTATGTATTCGTCAAAACGCTTTAAAAAACTAATGTATTGGTCAGCACCGATTTCGCCATTGGCAAAACCTATTTTAACCTGTTCAGCAGCTTGTCTTAATTCTTGATTAGGTTGTGTGATTCTAAAATCTAATGCTCCAAAATAGCGCATATAGTTTTCAGCATTTTGCGAACTCCACATTCTTGGTAACAATCCTTGGTGTTTAGGATTGGGGCCTTGAACAGCGTCTTTGTATTTATTTACTACAATGTACTTGCCTAAAGTATAATCTTTCTCATACTTAGGTTTGCCATCTTGATCTTCACCTGCAGGTGCAAAAAGGTCTGAGTAATAGGTGCCATAAACAGGGCTGTCAACACCTGGGTATTGCTCTCTATTGTAATATGCTAAAAGAGCCCTTGCATCTTCTGGGTTGTTCTCATTGATGACAACTTTGGCATTTGCTCTAATAGGCAACATTAACCATGAGGAAAACCCTAAGAATAAAAACATCATACACAGAACAATGGTGTTACCTGTCTTATAATTGTTTTTACGTGTATAGTTTAAGCCAAAGTAAAATGCTGCTATAAATAATAGACCAATAATTATAGATCCAGAATTAAATGGTAATCCTATACTGTTGATGAAGAATACTTCTCCCCAACCAAAAAGTTGAAGCACGTAGGTTAGTGAGAATTTATATACTAACATTAAGATGGCTATAACAATGATGTTAGCCAATAAAAAGTTTTTTACTGTTGTCTTTTGGTAGGTTTTAAAATAATAAAGCAAACCGATAGATGGAATTGCCAAGAAGCCCATAAATTGAACTCCAAAAGTTAGTCCTACCACAAAAGATATTAATACAAGCCATTTGTTTCCGCGCGGGTCGTCAAGATTGTCGGTCCATTTTAGTCCTAACCATAATAGCAATGCCATTATAAGACTCGCCATAGAGTATACCTCTGTTTCTACGGCATTGAACCAAAAGCTATCAGAATATGTAAAAGCCAATGAGCCTACTAAGGCACTACCAAATACTGCTATTGCTTTGCTATTGGTGAAGGGACCGTCTTTATCAATTAATTTTCTGGTAATATTGGTAATTGTCCAGAACATGAATAAAATAGTAAATGCACTAGATACACCAGATACAAGGTTTACCATCATAGCAATCTGACTTGGTTCTAATGCGAACATTGCAAAAAATGCACCAATCATTTGTAGCAATGGCGCCCCGGGTGGGTGACCCACTTGAAGCTTGGCTGCTGTTGCTATATACTCTCCCGCGTCCCAAAAACTATTGGTGGGTTCAACGGTAATGTAATACGTGATAAAGGCAATAAAAAATACGGACCATCCTAATATGGTGTCCCACTTGTGGTAGTTCTTTGAAAACATGAAGCTTGGGTTAAACCTAAGTGGCGAATTTACTAATTAATCTAGAAAGGAATGAACTATTTTTATAAACCTTTAACATGGGTAAAGTAGATTTTTTTCATTTTTACTTGAAAAAATGTTTGGTGAAACAAAACTTTGTTTTAAATTTGCAGCCTCTTAAAAAGGTATTGGCCCATGGTGTAATGGTAACACTCCGGTTTTTGGTACCGTCATTCAAGGTTCGAGTCCTTGTGGGCCAACTAAGAGAACAATGCAAATCCTGATATCATATGATGTCAGGATTTTTTGTTTTTATGATTTATGTCATTTTTATTGCGTTTTAATTGCTAGACCTTCGCAATTCATACATGTTTAAACACGTAATGTGAAGAAATGGTTAGCCGAGTGTAAGTATTTTTGTACATTTAAACCGATAACGTTACAAATTCATCGGAAAAGAAACCATTTCGATTATGTTATTATATACTTTGGTACCCTAAAGAACTTAACCTTATGAAACTCTCTCCAAAAGTTTTAAAAATATTATTGATTGTTGTTGTACTTGGATTTGGAATAGGATTCTACATGCAAGACCTAAAGCATGAAGAAAGTACTGCTCATGCTTGGAAGGCAAATCGCTATAATTTAGACCGCTTTAATAAGATTATGGAATACAACAATAAAATGAACTCTTCTAACTGGCGAGTGTTGCAGGATAGTATTGATCAGCAATTAGACACGCTTATGATACTTCGTTTTCGTAAAGAAGTAGATAGTTTAGAGGATTCTGAGCCGCAGGCATACAGTGACCAGGTTGAGGTACATGCTTCTTTTATGCCTCAATAGTTTTATAACATTTTTTAATATTAAATTTCTGCGTTAATTTTAATGTAGATTTTCGGGGTCGGTTTGTTCTGAGATTTCATTGTTGGTTTCTAGAAGTTCTTCGTCTTCAGATTCCCTGATTGCGTCTTCGGCTAAATTTCTTTCGGTAATTTCTTCATCAATTTCGTCTAACATGGTGCCCATTTTCCGTTTGTCGCGTATCATGGCCCAAGTCATTACTAAACTCGTAGCTATAATTACGAACAAAAGTATACCAGATTCAAATCCTTCGATTTGTGCTTCCATAGGTATTGCATAAAACAATAATACCGTAATCAAACCTCTAGGTGCTATAAATAGTTGTGGCAGCATATCTTTTCCGACGAAAACTATTAATATTAAAAATCGTATTGCATAAATAGATGCAATAATTAATAAACTTACTATAGCTACATTGATGCTTAATAAGGATGACAATACTATAGTGATGCCAAAAATTACAAAGAAGAAGGTTCTTACTACAAATGCAGTCTCTAGCGTAACTATGTGGAGCTCGTGATAAATTTGTTGCATTCTTTCCTTTTCAAGAAAGATTTTTGTTTTTCCTGGGAAGAATAAGTTGACATTCTTTACGATCAAGCCAAAAACTAATATGATTATTAAAGATGATAGGTGCATTTTTTTGCCTATGGCATAAAGGAGTAGTAATACTGATATAAGTAAGAATAGCTTTGCTTGGCTTTTTATGCGTTGAAAAACTAAAATGATGGCATAGCTGGCAACCAATGCTATTACTATGGTGACGGCGAAATTTATGCTGAAGCCAACAACTCCTGTGTCCTCTGCAGGGTTTAGTTTTCCTGTTAAAAAGTAGAACATCATAATGCCCATGATATCAGAAAAGGTGCTTTCGTAAATATGGAATTCTTTTTTAGCTTCGCTTAGTCCGCCTACGCTAGGTATAATTATGGCACTAGAAAGAATGGAGAGCGGTGTGGCGTACAACCAAGCAGATTGCATGGTCATATTAGGTATAAATTGATATAGAATTAAAGCGGCAACGTATGCAGAGCCTACTAGGCCAATTAAAGCAATGGCCATAGATTTTAAAATGGGCCATAATTTTTCTCTTTTTAATTCTAATTCTAAAGCTGCTTCTAGTACGATCATGATAAGACCAACCGTGCCTAGAATTTCAAGAGAACCTTTGAAGTCAGGTATTTCTGGAATGAAAAATTCAAGTCCTATTTTAATGAGGATGCCCAGAACAATTAGCATAAGAACTGCAGGTATGTTTGTTTTTTTGGAGATGCCGTTAAAAAAGAAAGAAAGTACAACAATTAGGGAAGCCCCTATAATTAGGTTGTAAGATGAAAGAATTTCCATTTAATATTATTTTGGTTGGTGTTGTGCTAAAAATAAGATAATTTATAAAAGCATATATTTTTTATGGTACTTAATTATTTAATTTGATTGTTTTCATAGTGAATGAATTAGGTGTAAATAGTCTATTGTAGGAAATTAAATTTATTGTATATTTGCAAAGCTGAAAGGATATAAAAGTATTCATGAGGGGACAATTAGTCCCCTCTTTTATTACTTATTATTTATGCTAAAGGAAAAAGTAAAAGAATTATTGGAACAAGGTCTTCAAGAAGATCCCTCTCTGTTTTTAATCGATTTCACTATGGGTGCTGATAATAGCATTCATGTGGTAATAGACGGTGACCATGGGGTTACGGTTAGTGATTGTATAAAAATAAGCAGGGCTATTGAACATAATTTAGATCGTGATGAGCACGATTTTTCCCTTGAAGTAGCCTCTGCAGGTGCAGCGGCTCCGTTGGTTATGCCGCGTCAATATGTAAAAAATGTAGGCAGAAAACTTGAAGTTCGTACAAACGATGATAAGTTTGAAGGAAATTTAACTGCGGTGAACGATGATTCTATTGTGTTGGAATGGAAAGCTAGAGAGCCTAAGCCAATAGGTAAGGGGAAAGTGACTGTTCAGAAAAAAGAAGAAGTAAATTTTTCAGATATTATTAAAGCAAAAGTTGTATTAAAATTTTAATTGTAATTACCAATGGAAAATATTGCGTTAATTGAATCTTTCTCAGAGTTTAAGGACGATAAGTTCATAGATAGGGTGACATTGATGGCCATTTTGGAAGATGTTTTTAGAAATGCGCTTAAAAAGAAGTTTGGTTCAGATGATAACTTTGATATCATTATAAACCCAGATAAAGGTGATTTAGAAATTTGGAGAAACCGTATCGTTGTTAATGATGGTGAGGTTGAAGAACCAAATGAGGAAATTTCATTATCTGCAGCTCGTAAAATTGAGCCAGATTTTGAAGTTGGTGAAGATGTATCTGAAGAAGTAAAGCTTATAGATTTAGGAAGAAGAGCAATTTTGGCATTGCGTCAAAATCTTATTTCTAAGATTCATGAGCATGATAATACAACCATTTATAAGCACTTTAAAGATTTAGAGGGTGAGATTTATACGGCAGAGGTTCATCATATTCGTCATAAAGCAATAATTTTGTTAGATGATGAGGGTAATGAAATTATTTTGCCAAAAGATAGACAGATACCATCTGATTTCTTCCGTAAGGGTGATAATGTTAGAGGTGTTATTGAAAGTGTAGAGTTGAAAGGTGCCAAGCCTACTATTATAATGTCTAGAAGTTCACCTAAATTTTTGGAACAGTTGTTCTTTCAAGAGATACCAGAGGTGTTCGACGGATTGATTACTGTAAAGAAAGCGGTTAGAATACCAGGGGAAAAAGCAAAGGTTGCTGTAGATTCTTATGATGATCGTATTGATCCTGTTGGTGCTTGTGTTGGTATGAAAGGATCTAGAATTCACGGTATTGTTCGTGAATTAGGTAATGAGAATATCGATGTTATCAACTGGACGGCTAACCCACAATTGTTAGTGACCAGAGCTTTGAGTCCGGCAAGGGTTTCTTCTGTTAAGTTGAACGATGAGAAGATGACAGCACAAGTTTACCTGAAGCCGGAGGAAGTTTCAAAGGCAATTGGTAGAGGTGGTCACAATATTAGATTAGCTGGTCAATTAACTGGTTACGAGATAGATGTATTCCGTGAAGGAGTTGAGGAAGATGTTGAATTAACAGAATTCTCTGATGAAATCGATGCTTGGATTATTGAAGAATTCAAGAAGATTGGTTTTGATACAGCACGTAGCGTCTTGGAGCAAGATGTTAACGATTTGGTGAAACGTACAGATTTAGAAGAGGAAACTATTTTAGAAGTTGTGCGTATCCTAAAAGAAGAATTAGAAGATTAGCTATATATTAGCACTTAAATAAAAGAACGGGAATCAGTATTTATGGCAGACAATGCAAAAATAAGGCTTAATAAAGTTCTTCGTGAACTTAATATTTCCTTGGATAGGGCAGTGGACTTTCTTAACGGAAAAGGACATGATGTGGAAGCGAGGCCTACCACAAAAATTTCTGATGATGTTTATCAAGTTTTGCTTGACGAGTTCCAAACGGACAAGAGCAAAAAGGTAGCTTCAAAAGAAGTTGGTGAGGAAAAGCGAAAAGAGAAGGAGGCAATTCGAGTTCGATTAGAAAAAGAACAAGAAGATCGACGCTTGGCCCGTGAGCGAAGAAACGCCGAAGCTGAAGACAATGCTTTGGTAGGCAAGGTTGAGCTTGCTGGACCAAAAATGGTTGGTAAGATAGATCTTAACCCTAAGAAAAAGGTTGAAGAGGCTCCTGTAAAGGAGACTCCAAAAGCTGAAGAGAAAGTTGCTCCTAAGGTTGAAGAAAAAGCTGCGCCAAAAGTTGAAGTTAAAGAAACTAGGAAAGTTGTTTTACAAGGACCTAAGATAGTTTCTCAGCCTGTGAAGAAAACAGAGGTTAAGAAAGAAGAGCCTAAAGTTGAAACTCCAAAAGCGGCAGCACCAAAAGTTGAAGAGACTGCAAAATCAGAAGTGAAAAAAGATGCTACGAAAGTAGAGTCAACTGCTGATGCTACTCCGGAACCTGAAGCTCCTAAAACTATAGAGACCCAATATCAAAAATTGTCAGGTCCTAAAATTGCGGGTGAAAAGATTGACCTTAGCAAGTTTGAGAAGCCTAAGAAAAAGAAAGAAGATAAGAAACCTGCAGCAGGTGGGGATCGTAAAAAGAGACGTAGAAGAATTGTTACTAAAAATCCTTCTGGTCCTGGTCAAAATAGAAACACTGGTAACTCCGGTGATAGAAATAAAGGTAGAGGAAGATTTGCGCCTGTTGCAAAAGTAGAGCCTACTGAAGAAGATGTTCAAAAGCAAGTACGTGAAACCCTAGAAAAACTTCAAGGTAAGTCTAAGAAGGGTAAAGGGGCTAAGTATAGAAGAAGTAAAAGAGATCAGCACCGTGAGCAGACTGAGAAAGATCTAGAACAACAGGAATTAGAGAACAAGGTACTTAAGGTGACCGAGTTTGTTACGGCAACTGAGGTTGCTACTATGATGGGTGTTTCTACAACTGAAATTATTTCGGCTTGTATGTCTTTAGGTATTATGGTGACGATGAATCAGCGTTTAGATGCTGAAACATTATCTATAGTAGCGGAAGAATTCGGTTATGAAGTTGACTTTGTTACCGCTGATATTGAAGAAAGTATAGTAGAGGAGGAAGATGCTCCTGAAGATTTAAAACATAGAGCTCCTATTGTAACTGTAATGGGTCACGTGGATCATGGTAAAACATCTTTATTGGATTACATCCGTAAAGAAAATGTTATTGCTGGTGAAAGTGGTGGTATTACACAGCATATTGGTGCGTACGGAGTAACACTTGAGAACGGAGAGCGAATTGCTTTCTTAGATACACCTGGTCATGAGGCGTTTACCGCCATGCGTGCAAGGGGTGCTCAGGTTACCGATATTGCTATTATTGTAATTGCAGCAGATGATGACATCATGCCACAAACGAAAGAAGCGATCAGTCATGCTCAGGCTGCTGGTGTGCCAATCGTTTTTGCAATAAACAAAGTGGATAAGTCTACATCTAATCCTGATAAGATTAAGGAAGGTTTAGCACAGATGAACCTATTGGTAGAAGATTGGGGTGGTAAAATCCAATCTCATGATATCTCTGCTAAGACTGGTTTAGGTGTTAAAGAATTATTGGAAAAAGTTTTACTTGAAGCTGAATTGTTAGAGTTGAAAGCTAATCCTGATAAGCATGCTACAGGTACTGTAGTAGAAGCTTTCCTAGATAAAGGAAAAGGTTATGTGTCTACTGTATTGGTACAGTCTGGTACGCTTAAGATAGGTGATTATGTATTGGCCGGTACCACTAGTGGTAAGATTAAGGCGATGCAAGATGAGAGAGGCAACAACGTAAAAGAAGTTGGTCCATCTACACCGATATCTATTTTAGGTCTTGACGGTGCTTCTCAGACAGGTGATAAGTTCTACGTGTTAGAAGATGAACGTGAGGCTAAACAAATAGCTTCTAGAAGGTCTCAATTGCAGCGTGAGCAATCTGTTAGAACACAACGTCATATTACGTTAGATGAAATTGGTCGTAGAATTGCATTAGGTGATTTCAAAGAACTTAATATTATCCTTAAGGGTGATGTTGATGGTTCTGTTGAGGCGCTTACAGATTCTTTCCAGAAATTATCTACAGATGAAATTCAGGTAAATATTATTCATAAAGCAGTTGGTCCTATAACAGAATCAGATGTGCTATTGGCTTCTGCATCAGATGCGGTTATTATCGGGTTTAATGTAAGACCTATGGGTAATGCTAAAGCAATCGCTGAGAAAGAGGAAATTGATATCCGTATGTATTCTATTATATATGCTGCTATCAATGATCTTAAAGATGCAATGGAAGGTATGTTGTCTCCAGAGATGAAAGAGGAGATATCTGGTACTGCTGAGATTAGAGAAACATTTAAGATTTCTAAAATTGGTACTATTGCAGGTTGTATGGTAACTAGCGGTAAAATCTTTAGAAACTCTAATATTAGGTTGATACGTGATGGCGTTGTAATATATACAGGCACTTTGTCTTCTTTGAAACGATTTAAAGACGATGTTAGAGAAGTAGCTAAAGGTTATGACTGTGGACTTCAGATTAAGAACTATAATGATATCAATGAAGGTGATATCGTAGAAGCGTTCCAAGAAGTTGCTGTAAAGAAAAAGTTAAAGTCTAAATAGAATTTACAGATTAGAACTATTAAGTTCTTTAAAAATAAAGCAAAAAAAATCGACCTATTTGGTCGATTTTTTTGGTTTTAATAACATGGCATCGGGGTATTTGATGCGAACCTCGTTGAACTTTCTTTCGGCATCTAATCTAGAAGTAAACCTGCCAACTCTTACACGATATGTTGGTGAGTCAAAATCAATTTTAGAAGCTAGTTCTGGAAAGTCTTCTTCAACATTTGCCTTTATTTTTTGTGCTTTTGCATAGTTACCAAAGCCAACTTGTATTCTATAGTATTCATTATTACTTAATGATGATTTATAAATTTCTAGCAATTGATTAATCTTTGGGTCTTGCTGTATATCTACATTTGCATTTTGTGCATAGCTAAAGTGGCTAAAACAAGCAAAAACCATGAGGGTACTTAGAATTTTCATAACCTATTTTTAATTTAATTTTCATTCAGGACAAAAGTAATTTATTAAGGCTCAAACAAATAAATCTTGATCTATTTAGAATATTTCTAAATTGTAAATTATAGATACATTAACATTTTGCAAATAAAGACTATGTCGTATTTTTGTATTCGATTTAGGCATTTGGTGGATTGTAATTGGTTTCATCTATGACCAAAATCATGCCAAGATTCCGATAGAAATATTCGATATATGAAAAAGGTTCCAAACCGAAATCAGTTTTCTAAAATTTTAGGATTATCCCTAATTGCATTTTTGCTTTTTGTAAGCCCGTTAACAGCGCAAGATGAAGCTGCTGCAGAAGCTACAGCCACTGAGGCTGCTGCTGGTGCAGGAGACGCTAAAAAAGGTAAGTCACTGTTCAATCAGAACTGTGCTGCCTGTCATGCATTGAATCGTAAGATGACCGGTCCTGCATTAGAGAATGTAGAAGCTAGATTGAGTGAAGAAGAAGGTTTAGATAGAGAGTGGTTGTATGCTTGGATTAAAAATAGTCCAGGTGTTATCAAATCAGGAGATGCTTATGCCAGTAAATTGTACGCTGAGTATAATCAAGCGGCTATGACGGCTTTTCCAACGCTGTCAAATACTGATATTGATGATATTTTAGCATATACGGCTGCTGCTCCGGCTGCTGCGCCAGCTCCTGTTGCAGGTAGTACTGATGTTGCTGCAGGCGGAACAGGTGGGTCTTCTGGTGTTTCTAATGAAGTTATCTTAGGTGCATTGGTGCTTGTGTTCGGTTTGTTAGTTGTCATGTTGTTGTTGGTAAACAAAACACTTCAGCGTATAGCACAGGCAAATGGTGTTGTTCTTGAAAAAGAAAACGCAGAAAAAAGAACGCCAATATGGAAGGTCTTTGCTCAAAATCAATTTTTGGTTTTGGCTACGGCAATATTCTTATTGCTAGGTAGTGCTTACTTTGCTTATGGGTGGATGATGCAGGTTGGTGTTGATCAAGGTTATGCGCCTATTCAGCCAATTCACTATTCGCATAAAATACACGCTGGTGATAATAAGATAGAGTGTAAGTATTGTCACTCTTCTGCTAGAGTTTCTAAGCATTCAGGTATACCTTCTTTAAATGTTTGTATGAATTGTCATAAATCAGTTTATGAGTATACTGGTAATCCAGAAGGTCCTTCTCAGGAGGATTTGGAAAATGGGTATACAAACGAGTTCTATACTGGTGAGATTAAGAAATTATACAAAGCAGTTGGTTGGGATGAGGAAAACCAAAAATACACTGCCGAAAGTCAGCCTGTAGAGTGGGTTAGAATTCATAACCTTCCAGATTTTGCATATTTCAATCACTCGCAGCATGTTTCTGTTGCAGGTGTTGAGTGTCAAACTTGTCACGGACCTGTAGAGGAAATGGAGATTATGTATCAGTACTCTCCATTAACAATGGGTTGGTGTATTGATTGTCATAGGGAAACCAATGTGAAGGTTGAAGGTAATGAGTATTATGAAAAAATCCATGCTGAGCTTTCTAAGAAATACGGTGTAGATAATTTAACAGCTGCTCAATTGGGTGGACTGGAATGTGGTAAATGTCACTATTAATAATAATTTAAAGAAGCTAATTACAGATAATACGTATGGCATCAAACAAAAAATATTGGAAGAACGAGGCGGAGTTAGATCCTAACGATTCCATTGTTGAGGCGCTAAAGCAGAACGAATTTGTAGAGCAGATTCCTGTGGGTGATTTCTTGGGTGACAAGGAAACTTTGTCTTCTACAAATACAAATCGTAGAGATTTCTTGAAGTATGTTGGGTTTAGTACTGCGGCAGCTTCTTTAGCAGCATGTGAAGGACCGGTTGTAAAATCGATTCCTTATGTGGTATTGCCAGAAAATATCGTTCCAGGGGTTGCTAACTACTATGCAACTACTATTGCTAACGGTTTTGACTTTGCAAGCATATTAATAAAGACTCGTGAGGGTCGTCCTATTAAAGTTGAGAATAATACCTTGGCTAAAATTGGGGGTTCTGCAAATGCGAGAGTTCAGGGTTCTGTTCTTTCTTTGTACGATAGTACTAGGTTGCAAGGGCCAATGGCTAACGGTGAGCCTGTTGAGTGGGATGTGTTGAAAGCGACCGTGAAGTCTAAAATGGGTTCGCTTAAAGGTTCTGCCAAGAAAATAGCAGTTCTTACGCAAACATATGCTAGTCCATCAACAGATCGTCTTATGGCTGATTTAGTTGCTGCTAACGAAAATGTTGTTCATGTTACTTATGATGCCATTTCTGAAGATGCTGCTTTAACTGCATTTGAAAATAAATATGGCGAGCGTGCTTTAGCTGATTACGATTTTGAAAAAGCTGGACTGATTGTTTCTTTTGGTGCAGATTTTATTGCAGATTGGCAAGGTGGTGGTTATGATGCCGGATATTCTAGAGGTCGTGTGCCTAAGAACGGTAAGATGTCAAGACATGTTCAGTTAGAGGCTAATATGTCATTAACTGGTGCTAATGCTGATAAGCGTGTGGCTATGAAGCCAAGTGCTCAAAAAGTAGTTTTAGCTAAATTATACGGAAAATTAAACGGTACTTCAGTGGGTGGTAACACTTCTGAGTACGATGCTTTGGTTGATTCCATTGCTACTGAAATAAAGAAAGCTGGTTCTAATGCAGTTGTTGTAACTGGTTTAGATGATGTTAACGCTCAGGCGGTAGTTTTAGCTATTAATGAGATGTTATCAAGTAAGGCTTATGATGCTGCTGCTCCTAAATATGTAAGAAAGGGTAGTGTAAAGGCGGTTAATGCTCTTATTGCTGATATGAAGGCGGGTAGAGTTGGTGCTTTGTTGATGGATGGGGTTAATCCTGTTTATTCTTTGCCTAATGCAGTTGATTTTAAGGAAGGTTTGGAAAAGGTTGACCTGTCGGTTGCTTTTTCTACCAATTGGAATGAAACTACTGAAGCTGTTCAATATGTGGGTGCAACAAACCACTATTTGGAGTCTTGGGGAGATATTCAAATTAAAAAGGGGCATTATAGTTTAATGCAGCCTACTATTAAAGAATTATTTGATACAAAGCAGTTTCAGACTGTAGTTTTAGAACTACTTGGAAGCGAGCAAACGTATTATGATTACATAAAAGATACTTGGTCTTCATCGGTACTAAATGGTGCTAGTTGGAATCAAGCATTGCAAGATGGTGTTTTCAGTGCTGAAACAATGGTAGTGAATGCTGAAGGTACAGCGCAAAATATTGTAGCAACGGAAGATGCAACTGAGGTTGTAACTAATACTTCTTTAGCTTCTGCTGTTCGTAGTTTAGCGAATACCACTAGTGATGGAATGGAACTTACGTTGTATTCTAAAGTAGGTATGGGTGATGGTCAGCAAGCAAGTAACCCTTGGTTGCAAGAGTTTCCTGATCCTATTACAAGAGTATCTTGGGATAACTATGTTACTATTTCTAAGGCAGATGCTGCGGAGTTAGGTGTAGAAAACGTAAATGTTGCCAATGGCGGTATGGACGGTAGCTATGTTAAGCTTACTGTAAATGGTGTTAGTTTAGAGCAAGTGCCTGTTGTGGTTCAGCCAGGTCAGGCAAAAGGTACCGTAGGTCTTTCTTTTGGTTACGGAAAAAAAGTAGGATTGAAAGAAGATATGCAAACTGGCGTTAACGCTTTTAAGTTGTATGATGGTTTCAATGCTAATCAATCTGTAAGTGTGGAAAAAGTAGCAGGTAATCATGAGTTTGCCTGTATTCAATTGCATAAAACCCTTATGGGTAGAGGTGATATCATAAAGGAGACTACTTTAGAGATATTCAATACCAAAAATCATTCTGAATGGAATGAAATACCTGTGGTTTCTTTAGATCACCAGGAAGTTCCGGCAACTTCAGTTGATTTATGGGATAGCTTTGATAGAACCATTGGGCATCATTTCAATATGTCAATAGATTTAAATGCTTGTACCGGTTGTGGTTCTTGTGTTATCGCTTGTCATGCTGAGAATAATGTGCCTGTAGTTGGTAAGGCAGAAGTAAGAAAGTCAAGAGATATGCACTGGTTGCGTATCGATAGATATTACTCTTCGGAAGAAACTTTTGAAGGTGACAACGCTAAGAAAGATGGTTTTGAAGGTTTGTCTGGTGATAATGGTTCTTTAGGTGGTTTTGGTGAGTTAGAAGATCCTTCTGCAAATCCTCAAGTTGCTTTTCAGCCAGTAATGTGTCAGCACTGTAACCATGCACCTTGTGAAACTGTATGTCCTGTAGCGGCAACATCACATGGTAGACAAGGTCAAAATCAAATGGCTTATAACAGATGTGTAGGTACAAGATATTGTGCAAACAACTGTCCTTATAAAGTACGTAGATTTAACTGGTTCTTGTATAATAATAATGACGAGTTCGATTTCCATATGAATAATGATTTGGGTAAAATGGTATTGAACCCAGATGTAAACGTTCGTTCTAGAGGTGTTATCGAGAAATGTTCTATGTGTATTCAAAAGACACAAAAGACTATTCTTGATGCTAAAAGAGGCGGTCGTATTATTGAAGATGGAGAATTCCAAACAGCTTGTTCTTCCGCATGTAGTAATGGAGCCATTGTATTTGGTGATGTTAATGATGAGAAGAGTAAAGTGTCTGAATTAAAAGCGAGTGACCGTATGTACCACTTATTGGAGCATATAGGTACTCAACCAAATGTTTTCTACCACGTTAAGGTTAGAAACACCAACGAAGCATAAACAATAGTAGAAAGTAATTATAACAAAAGTCTATGGCGTCGCATTACGAAGCACCTATACGTAAACCCCTAGTGATTGGAGACAAAGGCTACCACGATGTAACTGTGGATATAGCCGCTCCAGTAGAAGGTAGAGCTAATAAGCATTGGTGGATAGTTTTTTCCATTGCTCTAGTAGCATTTCTTTGGGGAGTAGGTTGTATTATTTATACGGTCTCTACCGGTATCGGTACTTGGGGTCTTAACAAAACTGTAAACTGGGCTTGGGATATTACCAACTTTGTATGGTGGGTAGGTATCGGTCATGCAGGTACATTGATTTCAGCAGTATTATTGTTATTCCGTCAGAAATGGAGAATGGCAATTAACCGTTCTGCAGAAGCAATGACAATTTTCTCTGTAGTTCAGGCAGGTTTATTTCCAATCATTCACATGGGTCGTCCATGGTTGGCATATTGGGTATTACCAATTCCAAACCAATTTGGTTCGTTATGGGTAAACTTTAACTCTCCGCTTCTTTGGGATGTATTTGCTATATCAACGTACTTATCTGTTTCATTGGTGTTCTGGTGGACAGGTTTACTTCCAGATTTTGCAATGATTCGTGATAGAGCTGTATTGCCTTTTCAAAAGAAGATATATAGTTTATTAAGTTTTGGTTGGAGTGGTCGTGCTAAAGATTGGCAACGATTTGAAGAAGTATCATTGGTACTTGCAGGTCTTGCAACTCCATTGGTATTATCTGTACACACCATTGTATCATTTGATTTTGCTACATCAGTTATACCTGGTTGGCATACAACAATCTTTCCACCGTACTTCGTTGCTGGGGCAATCTTCTCTGGTTTCGCAATGGTAAACACATTGTTGATCATAATGAGGAAAGTGTGTCATTTAGAAAATTACATTACTATTCAACATATTGAATTAATGAATATCGTTATCATGTTGACAGGTTCTATTGTTGGTTGTGCCTATATTACAGAGCTGTTTATGGCTTGGTATTCTGGTGTTGAATATGAACAGTACGCTTTCTTAAACAGAGCTACCGGTCCTTACTGGTGGGCATACTGGTCAATGATGACTTGTAATGTGTTCTCTCCGCAGTTCATGTGGTTTAAAAAATTAAGAACTAGTATCATGTTCTCTTTCTTTATCTCTATTGTTGTAAACATAGGTATGTGGTTTGAAAGATTTGTGATTATTGTAACCTCTTTGCATAGAGATTACCTTCCATCATCTTGGACAATGTTCTCACCAACATTTGTTGATATAGGTATCTTTGTTGGTACAATTGGTTTCTTCTTTGTATTATTCTTGTTGTATTCTAGAACATTCCCTGTAATTGCACAGGCAGAGGTTAAGTCTATATTAAAGGCTTCTGGAGAGAAATATAAAGTGTTAAGAGATGCTGGAAAGCCGCTTTATGAAATAAAAGAGACAAAGGTAGAAGTTAAGGAGCCTATTACTGATGATGTTTTAATGGGTGAAGTAGCACCTACTGTAGGGGATAAAGTTGGTGTATCGGATCTATTGAGTGCTGTTGGTACTTTTGATGCAACTACACAAGAAGCTGATGACTTAAAGAAAGTTAAAGGTATAGGTCCACAAATGGAATCTACTTTAAACGAAATAGGAATTTACACATTTGCTCAAGTTGCTAGAATGACTGAAGGTGAATACAATTTGTTAGATTCTATTACAGGTTCTTTCCCAGGTAGAGCACAACGTGATGACTGGGCAGGACAAGCAGCAATTTTATTAAATAACAAAAGATAAATATGGCATCTAAAGTTATACACGCTTTTTACGATGATGATGATGTGCTAATGCTTGCCGTTAAAAAGGTGAAAGCAGCAAAGCTTCATATAGAAGAGGTATATTGTCCTTTTCCTGTACACGGGTTAGACAAAGCTATGGGCTTAGCTCCAACTAGATTAGCCATAACGGCTTTCTTGTATGGATTGGTTGGTCTAACAGTGGCAACACTTATGATGAACTATATCATGATTGAAGATTGGCCTCAAGATATTGGTGGTAAACCAAGTTTTAGCTACTTAGAGAATTTACCGGCTTTCGTGCCAATTATGTTCGAATTAACGGTTTTCTTTGCGGCTCACTTAATGGTTATCACGTTTTACTTAAGAAGTAGATTATGGCCTTTTAAAGAAGCTGAAAATCCTGATGTAAGAACTACGGATGATCATTTTTTAATGGAGATTGAAATCCACGACAACGAGCAAGAATTAAGAGATTTATTGATGAATACTGGTGCAGTAGAAATTAATATTTCAGAAAAAAACAGTCATTAAATATGAACAGTTTTAAGAAAATAGCAATATTATTCGGTTTGGCTATCATGGCAACTTCTTGTCAAGATGATAGTGTTCCTAATTATCAGTACATGCCTAATATGTATGAGGCTGTCGGTTACGAAACATACCAAGAGGTTGATTTTTTACCAAATCAATCAGAGGCTATGTTGCCACCGGCAAATACAATTAATAGAGGTTGGTTACCTTATGAATTTGAGAATTCTCCTGAAGGTAAAGAGCTTGCAAGATTACAAACTAGTCCATTAGATTCAATGAATCTTGAAACTAATTTGGCAAAAGGTGGTCAATTGTATACTATTTATTGTGCCATTTGCCATGGAGATAAAGGTGATGGTAAAGGAACTCTCGTGAAAAGAGAAAAAATACTAGGTGTACCTAGTTATGCTGACCCAGTAAGAAACTTGACAGTAGGATCTACATATTATACAATTCAGTACGGATTGAATTCAATGGGCTCTTATGCATCTCAAATGAATACCGAAGAGATGTGGCAAGTATCTGAATATGTTATGACACTGAAACAAGATTTAACCAAATAATAGGTAAACAATACTATGTATACGTTTTCAAATAGACTCAAAATAGCTTCCATCGTTCTAATGATAGTAGGTGCATTAGGAATCATTGGTGGGTTTGTTATGGCTCCTGGAACTATAGCAGAGGCAAAAGAAATGGTAGCAAGTCATGACGGAGGTCATGGTGATGCCCATGCAGCTGAAGCTGAACATGCAACAAAAGAAAGTGATCATGCGGTTGCTGAATCTCATGGTGAAGAACATGATGCTTCTCATGATCAGCATTTGTTAGATCAATTAAAGAATAGACCTTGGGCAGCATTATATGTTGCAGCGTTCTTCTTTATGATGATATCATTAGGGGTGTTAGCATTTTATGCAATACAACGTGCTGCACAAGCAGGTTGGTCACCTTTGTTATTCAGAGTAATGGAAGGTATTACTTCTTACTTGGTTCCTGGAGGAATTATTGTATTTGTAATATTGCTTCTTTCTGTATTGCATATGAATCATTTATTTATTTGGATGGATGCTGATGTAGTTGCTCACGATGCATTACTTCAGGGTAAATCTGGATATTTAAATCCTACCTTCTTTTTGATAAGAGCGGCTATATTTTTAGCTGGTTGGATCGGGTATAGAGAGTACTCTAGAAAACTATCAATTGCTCAAGATGAGTCTGATGATAATTCAAACTTTAAATTAAACTTCAGAATATCTGCTGGTTTCTTAGTGTTCTATTTGATTTCTGAGTCTATTATGTCTTGGGATTGGATAATGAGTGTTGAACCACATTGGTTTAGTACATTATTCGGTTGGTATATCTTTGCTAGTATGTTTGTATCGGGTATTACCGTAATTGCTATGGTTACCGTTTACTTGAAGTCTAAAGGTCACTTACCAGATGTTAACGATAGTCATATTCATGATTTAGCAAAATTCATGTTCGGTATCAGTATCTTCTGGACATATTTGTGGTTCTCTCAATTCATGCTTATTTGGTATTCTAACATCCCTGAAGAAGTAACATATTACGTAACTAGAATTGCAGATTATAGATTGCCATTCTTTGGTATGGTAGCTATGAACTTCTTGTTCCCTGTTCTTTTATTAATGAACAGTGATTATAAGAGAATTAATTGGTTCGTAATTTTAACAGGTATTGTAATTCTTGCAGGTCACTATATGGATATCTTTAATGCTATTATGCCTTCTACTGTGGGTAAGAATTGGTATATAGGTATTCCTGAAATTGGTTCTGTATTGTTTTTTGCAGGCTTATTTATATTCTGGATTTTTAGAGCGCTTTCAACTCAGCCTCTACAACCAAAAAGAAATCCTTTTATTGAAGAAAGTAGACACTTTCATTACTAGTAATTAAGTAAAGTATAACATTTATATATACAATGACGACATTATTAACTTTAGCTGTACTTGTTCTTGTAGCCATTGCCATTTGGCAGTTGACTAAAATATTTGAATTATCTCAGCTTAAAACTGAACAGCACCAAATAGCAACGGATAGCGATAATAAGAATAACGGTTACATGTTATTTGGATTCTTGGTATTCATTTACGGAATTACCATATTCAGTTTTTGGAAATACGGTAAGTTCTTATTGCCAGAAGCAGGTTCTGCTCACGGTGAAGAGTATGACAGCTTAATGTTGGTATCTTTTATTATCATCTTTATTGTACAAACTCTTACGCAGGCCTTATTACATTACTTCGGTTATAAATACGCAGGTAAGAAAGGTCAAAAGGCATTGTTCTATGCGGATAATGACCGTCTAGAGTTTATTTGGACTATTATTCCTGTAATTGTATTGGCTGGTCTTATTCTATGGGGATTATATACATGGACAACCATTATGGATGTTAATGATGAGGATGACCCTTTAATTGTAGAGTTATATGCTCAACAATTTAACTGGACTGCTAGATATGGCGGTGGAGATAATGTATTAGGTGGGGCTAATGTTAGAATGATAGATATCGATAAAGCGAATGTATTAGGTTTAGATGAAGCCGATACATATGCTCACGATGATGTTATTGTAAAAGAGTTGCACTTACCTGTAGGTAGAAAGGTGAATTTTAAAATGCGTTCTCAAGATGTATTGCATTCAGCTTACATGCCTCACTTTAGAGCACAGATGAATTGTGTTCCTGGTATGATTACCGAGTTTTCTTTTACTCCTATTTATACAACAGAAGAAATGAGAACTAATCCTGATGTTATGGATAAGGTAAAAAGAACAAATAAGATTAGAGCAGAAAAAGCTGTAAGTACGGGTGAAGCTATTGATCCTTGGCAGTTTGATTATATTCTTCTTTGTAATAAGATTTGTGGTAAATCTCATTACAACATGCAAATGAAGATTATTGTAGAGACGGAAGAAGAATATAATGAGTGGATGAAGAGTCAGTCAACTTTTGCTCAAACGGTTATGAAAGATGAAACTAGTCCTGCTTTTAATACGGTTAGTTCAGTTTCAGTAGGAGAGTAATTTTTATTCTCAAGTTAACAAAGCTATAATTAGAAAATTAATAAAAACAAGATTACGATTATGTCAGCAACAGCACATGCACATGTAGATGATCACGCACACGACGATCATGGACATCATCATAAAGAAACTTTTGTAACAAAGTATATCTTTAGTCAAGACCATAAAATGATTGGTAAGCAGTACCTTATTTTGGGGGTATTTGTTATGGGTTTTATTGGTATTGCAATGTCATTATTGTTTAGAATGCAATTGGCTTGGCCAGGAGAATCTTTTCCAATATTTGAAGCTCTTCTAGGTAAATGGGCACCAGGTGGTGTTATGGATGCCGATGTGTATTTAGCATTGGTTACAATGCACGGTACCATTATGGTATTCTTTGTACTTACCGCTGGTTTAAGTGGTACGTTTAGTAACTTATTGATTCCATTACAAATTGGTGCACGAGATATGGCATCTGGATTTTTGAACATGGTATCTTTTTGGTTGTTTGCAATTGCTTGTGGGATAATGATTGTTTCGTTATTTGTTGAAGCAGGACCTGCAGCCGCCGGTTGGACAATTTATCCACCGCTAAGTGCTTTACCTATGGCTCAACCTGGTTCAGGTATGGGTATGACATTATGGTTAAGCTCTATGGCAATATTTATTGCTTCATCTCTTTTGGGTTCTTTGAACTATATTGTAACAGTAATCAATTTGAGAACCAAGGGTATGTCAATGACAAGATTACCATTAACAATTTGGGCTTTCTTTGTTACAGCCATCATTGGTGTTATTTCGTTCCCGGTTTTATTATCTGCAGCATTGTTATTAATAATGGATAGAAGCTTTGGTACTTCTTTCTTCTTGTCAGATATTTTTATTCAAGGTGAAGTTTTACATTATCAAGGTGGGTCTCCAGTATTATATGAGCACTTATTTTGGTTTTTAGGTCATCCTGAGGTTTATATTGTATTGTTACCTGCATTAGGTATTACTTCTGAAGTAATGTCTACAAATGCTCGTAAACCAATTTTTGGTTATCGTGCAATGATTGCTTCTATTTTGGCAATTGCATTTTTATCGACAATTGTTTGGGGTCACCACATGTTTATCTCTGGTATGAATCCATTTTTGGGATCTGTATTTACATTTACAACATTGTTGATTGCAATACCATCAGCGGTTAAAGCATTTAACTATATCACTACACTTTGGAAAGGTAATCTTCAATTGAATCCGGCGATGCTATTTTCAATTGGATTAGTATCAACATTTATTACTGGTGGCTTAACTGGTATTGTTTTAGGTGATAGTACATTAGATATTAACGTTCACGATACATATTTCGTAGTAGCTCACTTCCACTTGGTAATGGGTATATCTGCACTTTACGGTTTGTTTGCTGGTGTTTACCACTGGTTCCCTAAAATGTATGGCGGTAGATTAATGAACAAGAATTTAGGTTATGTTCATTTCTGGGTAACTGCAATTTGTGCTTATGGTGTTTTCTTTCCAATGCACTTTGTAGGTATGGCTGGTGTTCCAAGAAGATACTACGAGAATACGGCTTTCCCAATGTTTGATGAGTTAACTGATATTCAAGTTTTAATGACTGTATTTGCAATTATAGCTGCTGCGGCACAATTAGTATTTGTTGCTAACTTCTTCTATAGTATATTTTACGGTAAGGTTGGACCAAAGAACCCGTGGAAGTCAAATACTTTAGAATGGACAGCTGAACAGAAACACGTACATGGCAACTGGGCGGGTCCTATTCCTGAAGTTCACAGATGGGCTTATGATTACAGTAAAGTTTATGAGGATGGTGAGTATATCATATCTGGTCAAGATTATGTACCACAGCATATTCCTTTACAAGAGAATGAGGAAGAAATGAATCATTAGAAAAATATAAGATTTACAAAAAGCCCAACTAGGAATAGTTGGGCTTTTTTTTTGCTAATAATATTAAGATATTACTAAGTTGTTCTAATTTTACTTAAAATTGGATATCTTCATTTTATAAACATAATTAAACACTATGAAAAAGTTCGCCCTATTAGTTATTATCTTGGTTATCTCGGTTAATGGTTTTTCGCAACGTAAGCCTAAGATAAAAGGGAATAAAAATGTTATAGAAGTTAGAGAAGATTTAGAGCCTTTTAATGCTATTGAATTAGTGGATGATTTAGATATTGTTATTCAAAAAGCAACTACAGAAGGTTATGCTTTAGAGCTAGATGATAACTTGGTAGATGTATTAAAGTTTAAAGTGGACGATGGTGTATTGAAGATATCTTCATTTTATAATATTACTGGAAAGAAGAAGTTAGAGATTACAATTTTTTTTCATGAACTAAATAGCATTAAAATGATGAACGGTAAAATTAGCATGAAAGATGTTATTTCTACAGATCGGTTAAGAGTTGATACTTTTGGTACATCAAGATTAGAACTAAACGCCACTGCTGATATTATGGATATTAACATGGAAGAAATAAGTTCTGGTGATTTTAACATAGCAAGTGACTCGTTAAACCTTACATTGAAAGATAGAATTGATGTAAAATTATATACAACTGGAGCTAGTAATAACATTTACATGTACAAAAATGCCTCTGCTAAGTTGGAGGGTACTTCAGATTACTTAATGGCTAAGTTATATGGTAATACCTCATTAAAAGCATCTGATCTTCAAGCTAACTATGTTCTTGTAGTGGCTGAAGATTCACCAGATATAGAAGTAAGGGCTTTAAATACATTACAGCTTAGTTCTAAAGGTGGCACTAGAACCAAACTATATGGAGAGCCTGAAATCACCATATTAGATTTCTTAGATACATCTAGATTAGAGAAAGAACGCAATTAATTTGCTATAGGTGCCGTCATTAAATGATCAGGTATACCAAAACCGTCTATTAGGCTGTTAAGATGCGGTCT
>NZ_JBDVOT010000020.1:0-19985 GCF_039968975.1 Maribacter sp.
AAAAGGGTCGCTAATTAGCGACCCTTTTTTTATAGCTTAACTATATGTTTAGGCAACTTCTTTTTCAAACGCAATAAAATTAACGACTTCACCTTTATTGTCAAAAACAGGCAGGCCTTGAATCCAGCAGTTATAGGTAGATCCATCTTTTCTGTAGTTGATCACAGTGACCTCAAAAGGTTCCCTTTTTTTAACGGCATCAGAAACAATTTTTAGACTAGAAGTTGAGGTTAATTCACCTTGAAACATTTTAGGACTTTTACCTATTATTTCTTCTGGGTAATATTGACTCATATTCCACATGTTTTTGGTCGCAAAAACAATGTTTAGTTGAGCATCTGTTACGACCACGATATTCTTATCAGATTTTAATTTGGTATCTAAGATATTAGTATCAAAATTCCAAGAATTGTCGGAAACTAATCGTAAAAGCGCCACCGAATCTTCTTCCGTTTGTTTTATTACTTCGTAATTAGGAGCATAAAAGTCCCAAGAAAGAACGGGTAATAAATTGTAGTTTAAACTTTTTCTAAACTTGATTACGGCATTATCATAATCTTTTAAATCTATCATTATGTGTAGTTTAGAGAGATAATTAAATTTTATTTTTCATAGCAATTAGTGATAAAGCTAAAAATTTACCCGTCATGATTAAAATTTTAAGGTATGATTAGCATAAATGTTTAAGTCTTCGTTACTTATACTTTAAAAAGTAATTGGAAATGTTGAACACTAACATGCTTTTTTTAACAAAAAAAATGTCAAAACAATAAAAAACCCTAACAGTATGTATACCTGTTAGGGTCAAAAAATGAAGTTTTATTACTTGAAATCTGGTCAATTCCATCCTCCGCCTAAAGCTTGGTAAATATTTACCCGAGCCATAAGTTGGTCTTTTTTGGTTTCTACCAATTCCATTTTAGATTCTAAAGCTTCGCGTTGGGTGAGCAATACTTCTATATATTCAATTCTAGCCGATTGAAATAACCGTGTGGATAAGTCGATAGATTCTGTTAATGCCTTCACCTGATTTTCTTTCAGATTATAGCTCTGTTGAAGGTTTTTCATTTTAGAAAGCTGATTTACCACTTCTATATATCCGCCCAAAATAGCTTTTTCATATTCATATACTGCTTGAACTTGTTTTGAATTTGCTGTGTTGTATGCCGCTTTAATGGCATTTCTATTGATTAATGGACCAACAATATCCCCAACTGCACTGTATAAAAGTGATTCGGGTGTTTCTGTCAGATATTTTGCTTTAAATGCCTGTAGACCAATACCGGCTTTTAACCCTATAGACGGATAAAAATTAGCTCTTGCTACTTTGATATTTAACTTGGCAGCTTCCAGCTCAAATTCCGCTTGTCTGATATCTGGTCTGTTTAAAAGCAACTGCGAAGGTAAACCGGCATAGACAGTGTCCATTTGTGTATCTATGAATGCGTCTGAATTACGGGCAATATGTTGTGGCTGTCTACCAATTAAAAAATTGAGCTTATTTTCGGTTTCAACAATTTCTTGTTGTACCTCAAATTTGTGGCTTTGGTTTTTTAATACCTCTGCTTCAAACCTTCTAACGGCTAGCTCTGTAGCACGCGCAGCTTCTTTTTGCAATCGTACCATTTTAAGGGCATTGCCCTGTAGCTCTAAATTTTGCTCAATAATTGCCAGTTGATTGTCTAAGGCAATCAACTCGTAATAAGAATCGGCTATCTCTGCAATTAATCTTGTTACCATAAAGTTTTTACCTTCAATGGTAGATAAATATTCCAGTGTGGCAGCCTTTTTAGAGTTGCGAAGCTTCTTCCAAACATCAAGTTCCCAGGTGGCAAAAAGTCCGGCGGAGTAATCTGTTAAAGGTTCAGGAAATTCTTCACCATCTTTAATATCCAGATTTTGCTCTACAGCACCATCACGTGTATATTCACCTACTTTTTCAATTTCGGCACCTGCACCATAATTTACAAAAGGTAGGTATTCTCCTTTTCTAGCTTTCACCTCGTTTTGGGCAACATCTATCTGTTGCATCATTATGCGTAGTTCTTGATTATTTGCCAAGGCGGTATCAATTAGCTTGGTAAGATTTTCGTCTTTAAAGAAATCTTTCCATTTTAATTGCGCACTATTGGTAGTATCTGCCAAATGTTGTGCATAATTATCTGGCAGATTTCTATTAACCTTTTTCAATTCCTTTGTGGGTACGCAAGAATAGAAAAAGCCTATTTGTACTAGAAGCACGAAAAGTATTTTTCCATGCTTCATGGGTTTTATAACTTTAATCATTGTCTTCTTTTTTGGTTAGTTTTTTAATCATTTGTTTTATCTCACGGAGCTTTTGTCGTGTTTTGCTTTCTCCTTCGCTTATACGTACAAATTCTTCAGAAATAGGCTCGTTAGACTCTCCTTTTATAAGTCCGCGACCATCTGCCATTTTAGCAAAAATGTAATACAAGCCGGGAATGATAAGGACCCCAATTAAGGTTCCCATAAGCATACCTCCCATAGCCGAACTACCAATAGTTTTGTTGGCGATTGCCCCTGCACCATGTGCGATTACTAAAGGTATAAGACCGGCAATAAATGCAAATGAGGTCATTAAAATAGGTCTAAAACGCACTTTTGCCCCTTCAATGGCAGATTCTAGAATAGTGCTGCCTTGTCGTCGTTTTTGTACGGCAAACTCCACTATAAGCACGCCATTTTTACCTAGAAGACCTACCAACATAATAAGTCCTATTTGTGCATATACATCATTGGCAAGTCCCATAGTTTTAAGCATAAAGAAAGAACCTAGCACACCAATAGGTAAGGATAGAATAATGGCAAGTGGAAGTAGAAAACTCTCATACTGCGCAGCAAGCACGAAGTACACGAAAATTAAAACCACCAAGAAAATGTAAATAGATTCATTTCCTCTTTGAGCTTCGTCATAAGACAATCCTTCCCAAGCGACATCAAAACCTCTTGGCAATGTTTGTTCTGCCACTTCGTTAATAGCGTTAATGGCATCACCACTAGTATACCCGGCAGCCGGCAACCCTCTAATAGAGGCAGAATTGTAAAGGTTGTATCTGGTAATTTCGTTAGGTCCAAGTTTTTTCTCCATTGACATAAATGCAGAATATGGCACCATTTCACCCTCTTCGTTTTTCACGAATAGCTTCTCTAAATCTGAAGGTAAAGCTCTGTATTCTGGAGCTGCTTGAGTATAGACTTTAAAGAATCTACCAAAACGGATAAAACCTTGCTCGTAAGTACTACCAATAAGAATATTTAGGTTTTCCATGGCTTTATCTATGGAAACCCCTTTTTGCATGGCAATTTTATTATTGATTTTTAACTCGTACTGCGGATAGTTGGCAGAGTAGAAAGTAAATAACCCGGTAAGCTCATCACGATTAGATAAAGCTTCCATGAATTCGTTGTTTATCTTTTCAAACTCGTGATAATCCGTTCCGTCGGTTTTATCTAAAAGACGCATGGAAAATCCACCTGAAGAACCGAAACCAGGGACGGCAGGCGGTTCAAAATATTCAATGACGGCACCTAGGTCTTTTGTTTCCTCCTCAAGCTCTTCCATGATTTCGTGAACCGAATGATGGCGGTCTCCCCAGGGCTTTAAGTTAATTAAAACAGTACCGGCATTGGATCCACGACCCTCGGTCATAATTTCATAGCCTGCTAAAGAAGAAACCGATTCAACACCGTCTGTTTCCTCACAGATTATTTGTAGTTTTCTAGCCACATCGTTTGTACGCTCTAGTGTTGAACCAGGCGGAGTCTGAATAATGGCATAGATCATACCTTGATCTTCGTTAGGTATAAACCCTGCAGGTAAGGTTTCATTGGTAAAGAATATACCAACACAGAAAGCAGCTAGAATACCAAAAGTAAGCACCCTTCTGGCGACAATCTTATTAAGTATTTTAACATACCTACCCGTAAGTTTTTCGAATCCTCTATTGAACCAATCTATGAATTTATCGATAGGAGATTTTTTACGTTCTTTACCGTGATTGTTTTTAAGAATCATGGCACAAAGCACTGGTGTCAATGTCAACGCTACAATGGCTGATAGAATAATAGAACCCGCCATGGTTATGGAAAATTGTCTGTAGAAAACACCAACAGGTCCAGACATGAATGCAATAGGTACGAATACAGAAACCATAACTAAAGTAATGGCGATAATTGCGCCACCTATTTCATTCACCACTAATTTTACTGCTTCATATGGACCCAAGTGTGTTTCTTCCATTTTGGCATGTACCGCTTCAACCACCACAATGGCATCATCGACCACAATACCAATGGCGAGTACCAGAGCAAAAAGAGTAATAAGGTTTATGGAAAGCCCAAACAACTGCATAATAAAAAATGCGCCAATTAAGGAGACAGGTACTGCAATAATGGGGATTAAAGTAGAACGCCAATCACCTAAAAATAAGAATACCACAATGGCAACTAATATAAATGCATCTCTTAACGTATGTATTACTTGTTCTATAGATGCATTTAAGAAATTAGATACATCATAACTAATTTTATAATCCATGCCGCTAGGCAACTCAGATTTTAACTCTGCCAGTTTATCCTTTACCTCGGCAATTACATCACTGGCATTACTGCCAAAAGTTTGTTTCAAAACAATAGAGGCAGAAGGCTTACCATCTAGATTAGAATAGATATCGAAAAATTCACTTCCTAATTCTACATCGGCAACATCACCTAAAGTCAAAATTTCACCTTCAGGGTTTGCCTTTAGAATTATGTCTTTATATTGTTGTGGTTCATCATACCTGTCTTGGTAGAGTAGCACATATTCTAATGATTGTGATGTTTTACCTGAGCTTTGCCCAATTCTACCAGGGCGTGCCAATATACTTTGCTCTTCCATGGCTTCTAAAATTTCTTCGGCAGATACATTGTAAGCACGCATACGATCTGGTTTTAACCAAACACGCATGGCATATTTACGGCTACCTAAAATTTGAGCACTTGCAATACCATCTATTCGCTGAATTTCAGGAATCATTTTAGTGTATGCATAGTTGTAGAGAAACAGCTCGTGGTCATCACTATTGTCACTGTAAAGGTTTACGTACATTAACATACTTGGTTGTACGGGAGTAATGATGACACCTTCTCTTTGTACCAACTCTGGTAACAAAGGCATTACTTGATCTACTCTTGTTTTAACCCTGACCACCGCTTGATTAGGGTCTGTGCCAGGTTCAAAAATAATACGGAGTGTACCTTCACCGGCACTGGTAGCATCTGATGCTATGTAGCGCATACCTTGAACACCGTTTATAGCGGTTTCTAATGGTATAAGTGTAGATTTTACTAAAACATCTGCACTAGAACCCGGGTATGCAATAAAGATATTGACCGTTGTTGGCGCAATATCTGGGAACTGTGAAATAGGCAATTGCTTTATAGAGAGCAACCCTACAAATACTATTATCACCGATATGACAATAGCCAATACCGGTCTTTTTATAAACTTACTGAACATGTTTTTTTGTTTTTAGATTACTCGGCGTAAACAGCCAATTTTGACATCACCTCGTTTGGTTCAGCAAATACAGTTTCTATCTTTTCGTTGTTTTTGACCATACGAATTCCATCAACCAATATTCTGTCTTTTGGTTGAAGTCCTTTGCTAATAACAAAAAGGTGAGGAAGCTCTGCAGCGACATCTATTTCAGTTTGGTGCACAACATCATCTTGGTCTAAAACAAAAACATAACGCTTGTTCAATATTTCAAAAGTTGCTTTTTGAGGGATGATCAAAGCATCTTTAAAGGGTATGGTCATAAGAACACTACCAGTTTCTCCGTGCCTAAGAATTTGATTAGGATTAGGGAAAGTTGCTCTAAAAGCAATGTTACCGGTTTCATTATTAAATTCTCCCTCAATGGTTTCTACGATTCCTTTTTGGTTGAATTTCTTATTGTTCGCCATTAAGAGCTGCACCTCTTTTTTATCATCTTTATCGGTGCTTATGATGTAGTCTAAATATTCAGCTTCTGGAACATTAAAATACACCCACATTTTAGAGTTGTCTGACAATGTGGTCAATAGTTCACCTTCATCTAAAAGACTACCTTCTCTTGCGTGTAGGTGATCCATGATACCATCAAAAGGAGCGCGTATGTTCGTGAAGCCTAAATGTGTTTGTGCTAATGAAACTTCTGCATTGGCTTTATCAAAATTAGCTTTTGCCATGGCTAGTTCATTTTTAGAAACAACATTACCATCTGTTAAAAGCTGAGTATTTTGCAATTCTATTTCGGCAACTTTAGCTTCAGCTTTTGCTTTTTGTAAATCTGCTTCGTAGATATTAGGCATGATATTGAACATTTTTTGCCCTTTTTTCACTAATTGTCCTTCGTCTACGTGAATTTCCTTCAAATATCCTTTCTCTAGGGCTCTTAGCTCAATGTGTTTAAAGGAATTTATTTGACACACATAATCTTTAGTTATCGATGTGTCTTTTTTAATGGGGCTAGTTATAAGAAACTTTGTGTGTTCCTCTTTTTTTTCTTTTTTGGAATTACAGCTTGCCGCAATGAATATGATGCATGCGCTAGTGATCAGGAGTATTCTCTTGGTCATAAAATGTATATTTAATTGATTGGAAAAATGAAAATTAAAAATGCGGAGACATACAAATTTTAGGGCAAGTAGATTAATGAATCTAAATGGGCTGTTAACTAAAAAATGATGTCAGGTCAAAATACTATCTTGACCAAAAGAAATTTTAAATACGAAATACCTGATATAGGACAAAGCGCCTATTTGCTATGGGTAGAAAATTAAATAGCTTGGGTAGTGAATTGCTATTTGTAAAATAACTGAATAAGAATAATATTGATAATAAGTAAAATGAAATAGAGGCTTGCTGGCGCTCAGAATCTTTTTTAAAGAAAGTTTGTTCGCTTTCTTCTTCCTCAATTTCTACAGCTTCAATTTCTAGAACCTTATCTATATTATTGAGGGTGCCTTTAAGAGTTGCATTATGGTCAACAACCGATTCTGAACTGTTATCTAATGAATGGGTATATTGGTGAATTGTATGAAAAGAAGTACCCTCTATGTTGTTGTTAGCAAATAGAGGACTGTATATACCAGAAAGTAATATACAGATAGAAAGAAGAAATTTTAAAAAACCTTTTTTCATTTAAGTGAACAAAACTATTCTAGCTAATTCTGCTGTACAAGTAATTGCCGTTAATTTTTGTTAACACTTTAGATTATTAGTTTAAATAGTGAAAATGAACGTTGAATATTTAGAAATCGAATTTTAATTGCACTAAAATTGATCTATCGTCAACTTTTTTAGTTTTCTTATCTTCTGTATTTAAGTTAGATAAAGATATTCCTAGAAGTCTAACCGAGTTTTGTAACTCTTCTTGATACAAAAGGTCTTTTGCAGTTTCTAAAATAAGGTCTTTGTCAGCAATAAAGTAGGGCATTGTTTTACTCCTTGTGTTTAAGGTAAAATCGCTGTATTTTATTTTGAGCGTAATAGTTTTGCCTGCTACCTTAGATTTTGTCAATCTTCTTTCTAGTTCTTGAGCTATATGTTCCAGTCGTTCAAGCATAAAAACTTCGCTGCTTAGGTTTTCATTGAAGGTACGCTCTGCACCAACAGATTTAGGTATGCGGTGTGGTTTTACTTCGCTATTGTGAATGCCACGAACGACATGATAATAGTAAGGTCCGCTTTTGCCAAAATTTTCTGCAAGAAATTCTATTGATTTGTTTTTTAAGTCATTCCCTGTGAAAATACCCAGCTTGTACATTTTTTCAGCAGTGACTTTACCCACACCGTAAAACTTACGTATATCTAATTCTTCCAAGAAAGGGATTACCTCTTCTGGATTTACTGTTTTTTGTCCATTGGGTTTATTGATATCGCTGGCAACTTTGGCAATAAATTTATTAATAGAAATACCTGCGGATGCATTTAAGCCTGTTTTTTCTAATATGCGTTTTCGTATTTCGGTGGCCAGCATAGTAGCGGAAGGATTCCCTTTTTTGTTAATGGTAACATCCAAGTAAGCTTCATCTAGTGATAGCGGTTCTACCAAATCTGTATACTCAAAGAAAATAGATCGTATTTGTTTGGAAATTTCTTTGTACCGTTCAAAACGAGGTTTTACAAAGGTTAAGTGCGGACAGTTCTTTTTGGCTTGAAATCCGCTCATGGCACTGCGTACACCAAACTTACGGGCTTCATAGTTAGCAGCGGAAACTACACCTCTTTTTTCACTACCGCCCACAGCCAAGGGTTTCCCTTTTAAATCTGGGTTATCCAATTCTTCTACAGACGCATAAAAAGCATCCATATCAACATGAATAATTTTTCGAAGAGGCATTTCATTGGGCATAAGCAAATTTAAGACTTATCTTAGTTTTTGGATAGTAGTTTTAACCATTCATATGATAGAAATAGAGCGTAAGTTTTTAGTAAAATCCGATGATTACAAATCTGAGGCAAGGTCTAAAACACGAATTGTTCAAGGTTTTTTAAATACAGACCCTAATAGGACAGTAAGGGTAAGAATAAAGGGCGATACAGGATTTATTACCGTAAAAGGAAAATCTAACGCATCGGGTACTTCTAGGTTTGAATGGGAAAGGGAAATTTCCGTTATGGAGGCAGAAAGTCTTTTAAAGTTATGTGAAAAGGGAATACTGGATAAATACAGGTATGAAATCGTTATTGGTAATCACGTTTTTGAGGTAGATGAATTTTTTGGCGATAATACCGGGTTGACTATAGCTGAAGTAGAGCTGAAAGACGAACATGAAGAATTTGAAATGCCCGAATGGTTAGGTGTTGAAGTTACCGGCGAGGTAAAATACTATAACTCGCAATTAAGCAAAAATGCGTTTTGTACTTGGTAGTATTCTTAAATAGAAAACTCCGAAATTAAGTCATAAACAAAATTTCGGAGTTTTAATTATATATAGGTTGAGCAATGATTATTGCCAACCACCACCTAGAGATCTATAAAACTCTACCGTTGCAGATAGTTGATTAAATTTATTGCTCACCAAACTAAGCTCTGCGTTCAGGGCATTTTCCCTTGCAGTCAGTAAGTCTAAATAAGTTAAATACCCACTATTCAGCAATTCTTGGGAGTTTGATTCTGCTCGTCTTAAGGCAACTACTTGTTTTGTAATATAAGCCTCTTTTTCAACAGAAATATTGTAATCATATAAAGCATTAGATACTTCTTGACCTGCATTTAAGATGGTCTTTTTGAACATTAAATATGCTTCTTCCTGTTGTGCTTGTGCAACTTCGTATGCAGTTCTAATTTGTCTACCATTAAAAATAGGTTGAGTTAATCCGCCTATAAAATTCGCAAAAATAGAACCGGAGTCAAACCAGTTGTTTACCTCTAAACTTTGTAGACCGGCCTCGGCGGTCAAGGTAATAGAAGGGTAAAAATTACTTTTTGCTACATTAGTAAGTTCAAAATGATATCTCATATCAAACTCGGCTTGTAAAACATCTGGTCTATTACGTAGAACCAAAGCAGGTACACCTAATTTCATATCCGCATCTAAGTTTTGTTCAGCTATAGTGCTTCGTTCATGCTTTTGTGGAGTTTCGCCAATAAGTATACTTAAGGTGTTTTCCGTTTGGTATAAGGTGTTTTTTAAATCTAAAAGCTGCGTTTGTGCGCTGTATAACTGTGCGGCAGTTTGGTCTACACCTACTTGATTTTCTTGCCCAGATTCTTTTAAAGCTATAATTGCTTCAAGGCTCTTTTCACGGTTTTTAATCGTTTCCTTGGTTACCGATATTTGTTCGTCTAAAGCCAGGATCTGATAATAAGTAGTTGCAATTTCTGCTATTAAATCTGTTTTCACAGCTTTATGTGCAGCTACAGTTTGTAAGTAACTGGCATCATAAGAGCGTTTTGAGCTTCTAATCTTGCCCCATATATCAGCTTCCCAAGAAAGTGTGGCGCTAGTTTCAAATTGATTATATGGGTTAGAGAATATACTTCCAAATTGCCCATTTTCACTGTTTTTAGCCACTCTTGTTGCAGTAGCCGAACCATTAAAAGTAGGTAAATATCCTGCCTTGCCCTGTTTTACATATGCTTTTGCGGCAGCAATACTTTGTAGAGCAATGCGAATATCAAGATTATTCACCAAACCTTTTTCAATATGCTTTTTAAGGTATGGGTCCGTAAACAGATCGGTATAGGATACCGATGCAAATGAAATACTATCCTTAGGTAAATTATCGGTTCTATATAGGCTATCGGTCTCTACTTTAGGTTGCTCATAATTTTTGGCAACAAAGCATGACTGTAATAAAAGCGGTAGCGTAGCTACGAGTATAAATTTATATTTTACTAATATTTTCATGGCTTCTTAGTTCTTAGATTCTTCGATCAATTCTTGTGGCGCACCTGTAATACGCTCTTGTAATGTTTGAAAAATTACGTAGAGTGCGGGTATAACGAATACACCAAATATGGTACCTATAAGCATACCACCTACGGCACTCATACCAATAGATCTGTTACCTACAGCACCAATACCTGATGACAGTGCTAATGGCATTAATCCGAATATAAATGCAAACGAGGTCATTAAAATTGGTCTTAAACGGGCTTTTGCACCATCAATAGCAGAATCTATAATAGACATGCCATGTTTTCTACGCTGTAAAGCAAACTCAACGATAAGAATGGCATTTTTAGAAAGAAGACCAATAAGCATGATTAATGCAATTTGGAAATAGATATTGTTTTCTAGTCCGGTTATATTAATAAAGCCAATAGCTCCTGCAATACCAATAGGTAGGGATAATAAAATAGATAATGGTAGCACATAAGATTCGTACTGTGCACTTAACAAAAAGTATACGAATACTAAACTTAGAATAAAGATGATAATAGTTTGGCTACCTGCACTGTTTTCTTCTCTTGTTAAGCCAGAGTATTCATAGGTGTAACTATTTGGTAAGGTTTGTGCGGTAACTTCTTCTACCGCAGCAATTGCATCACCCGTACTATAACCTGGGTTTAATGCTCCATTAATTTTTACAGAACTAAGTAAGTTAAATCTACTAACTACCTCAGGACCATATATTTTTTTAAGAGAAACAAATTGAGAAATAGATACAGATTCACCATTGGCATTGGTCACAAAAACGGAATTCAAGGATTCTTCATTTGCGCGGTCCTCTGGTTTTGCTTGTATCATGACACGATACTGTTTACCAAATTTGTTGAAATCTGTAGTATATAATCCGCCATAGTATCCTTGCATGGCATTAAATATTTCTGTTGCGCTTAAGCCGGCAGATTTAACTTTTTCAATATCAACTTCCAATTGATATTGAGGAAAGTTGGGATTAAATTGGGTAATAGCGTATTTAATCTCAGGTCTTGCATTTAACGCGGCTAATAACTCGTTAGTAGTTTTACTAACAGTAAGCCAATCATCTGCATTTTTACTTTGTAGGTTTACTTCGAAACCGGCCGAGTTACCAAAACCTCTAATTGCAGGTGGTGCAAAGAATAAAATATTAGCATCTTTTATGGTAGCTGCTTTAGCAAATAATGCACCAATGGTAGCGTTTACGCTCTCATTTTCCCCTTTTCTATCATCAAAATCTTGTAGTTTAATAACAGAGAAACCATAAGAACCACCGTTTACGTTGTTCAATAAACTTCTACCTGCAATATTCATTCTTGCTTTAACAATATCCATAGACTCATAAATAGAATCCATTTTCTTAACCGTTTCCTGTGTTTTTTCTAATGTAGTACCAGGGGCTAAGGTCATATCGGCAAAAATAATACCTTGATCTTCGTTAGGTATAAAACCGGAAGGAGTGCTTTTAAAGAGGACAACGGCAATGGCAGTAAATAAAACTAGAACAGCAACTGTAATCCACTTTTTATGCGCCAATATTTTTACCGATCCGATGTATTTATCCGTTATGGCATCAAAACCGGTATTGAATGCTGTAAAAAATCGGTCTTTTATACTTCTTTTTTTGTTTTCGTCATGCTCCTTATGCGGCTTTAATAATAACGCTGCTAAAGCTGGACTTAAAGTAAGTGCGTTAACTGCAGAAATTAAAATAGCAATGGCCAACGTAATACCAAATTGTTGGTAAAATACACCAGAGGAACCACTAATAAATGATACCGGTATAAATACTGCAGACATGACCAAGGTAATAGAGATAATGGCAACTGATATTTCTGACATGGCAGATTTGGTAGCGGTCTTGGCATTGTCTACGCCGTCTTCTAATTTCGCATGTACTGCCTCTACAACAACAATAGCATCATCTACCACAATACCGATAGCAAGGATCATTGCAAATAACGTTAACATGTTAATGGAATAACCAAAGAGTTGAAGGAAGAAAAAAGTACCTACAATGGCAACAGGAACTGCAATTGCCGGAATTAAAGTAGATCTAAAATCTTGTAAGAATACAAATACTACTACGAACACTAGTAAAAAAGCCTCTATTAGTGTTTGTACCACATGTTCAATAGATGCATCTAAGAAATCTTTTGTATTGTATGGTATGATGTAATCCATACCTTTTGGAAAATCTTCTTTACTTTCTTTAAGTATATCTTGAATTTGAGATATAATTTCATTGGCGTTGGAACCCGATGTTTGAAAAATACCTACTACGGTACCTGGGTTACCCATACCTTCGTTTTTTGTGCTGTAGTTGAAAGCTCCAAGCTCTATTTCTGCAACATCTTTTAAACGTAGGTAAGAACCGTTATCCTGTGCTTTGATAATGATATTTTCATACTCCGATACTTCGGATAAACGTCCTTTATACTTTAATACATACTCATAAATACCATCTGCGTTTTCACCAATTTTACCGGTTGCCGCTTCTACGTTCTGTTCGTTCAATGCATTTTGAATATCAGAAGGCATGAGTTTATAGGCAGCCATTTTATCTGGCTTTAACCAAACGCGCATAGAATAATCTCTTGCTCCAATAACGTTTACAGAACCAACACCTTCAATACGTTGCAGTTTTGGTACTATATTTATGTTGGCATAATTCTCAACAAAAGTGGCATCATAATTATCGTTCTCAGAGAAAAGTGAAAAGAACATTAATGCACTAGTTTGTGTCTTTTCGGTAATAACTCCTGTAGCTATAACTGCGCTAGGTAAAACGTTGTTAGCCCTTGCAACTCTATTTTGAACATTTACCGCAGCAATATCTGGGTCAGTGCCTAATTTAAAATAAACACTAATTACGGCTGCCCCGTCATTACTAGCAGTTGAGGTCATATAGGTCATACCCTCAACACCGTTTATTTCTTCTTCTAATGGTACAATTACACTTTTAAGAATAGTTTCAGCATTTGCACCGGTATATGTAGCGGTAACCTGTACGGTTGGAGGTGCAATTTCTGGATATTGTTCTATAGGTAATGATGATAGGCCTAAAATACCTAAAATAGCGATGATGATCGATATCACCGTGGATAGTACGGGTCGATCTATAAATTTTTGAAACATTATCTTTTATTTAATGTATGATGTATAGATTGAGTTTTACAATACAGGATTAATGGTCATTCCATCTTTAATTTTGGTAACCCCTTCAATAACAATTTTGGTACCTTGTTCTATTCCGTTTGTAACGATAAATCCTTTTTGGGTATGACCGGCTATATTAATAGGCATTGTGGTTACGGTATTATTATCTTTTAATACATATACCAATTTTTTACCTTGTAGGTCTATGGTAGCATCCTGTGGCACTTCATAGGCGTGGTCATATGTGGTCGGTATTTTAATTTTACCGGTACTACCACTACTTAAAAGACTGTTTTTATTTTCAAAATCTGCTCTAGCGGTTACACTTCCAGTAGTACTGTTGATAATAGTATTGATCATGGCAATTTTACCAGGTTCTGTATAATCTTTACCGTTGATCATCTCCAATTTTACTTCAGGAGCCTTACTTAAATCTAATTGATGATCGGCATTTGTAGGTATGGTGCTCTTAAAATTCAAAGCTTCTTTTTCACTTAAAGAAAAATAGGCTCTAACAGAACTAATATCAGAAACTGTGGTTAAAGGACTTGACATAGTAGAACTAACTAAGGCACCTTTCTGAAATGGAATCTCCCCGATATAACCATCTACCGGACTGGTAATTTTAGAATAGCCAATGTTAGAAGCTACACTTTGGTAATTAGCTTTGGCTTGTTCTAATTGTGCTTTTGCCGTTTCAAGTTGTACGCTACTGATTATATCTTTTTCTACAAGTGGCTTAAGTTTATCTACTTCTACTTGAGCAACATTTATTGCTGCTTTCGCAGCATTGGCGTCTTGATTTAAAGTTTGTGTTTCTAATTTGAACAATAATTGTCCCTTTTTAATCTTTTGACCCTCTTCTACATATATGTCTTGGACAAAACCAGGAACTTTAGGCCATATTTCTACATTTTGAACACCTTCTAGAGTAGTTGCAAATTCATTGTAAATAGTAATATCTTTTTGGGTAAGCTCTTTTACTTCTAAACTTGGAGGTGGTGTCTGTGTAGTAGCTGAATTATTTGTTTCGGAAGTGCCAAAGCATGAGCTTAGAACTAAAGTGGATATAAATAATGTTATAATTGTAATTCTTTTCATCGGATTTTCTTTAACAGTTTATTTTTAAATGGTTGTTAAGGTTTTGTTAATTCAGAATGTTCGGTATAAAACGAACCAAGCTGATATAAAAAAATTAATCTTGTTGCTGTTGTCTTTTAAGCTCAGCAATAGTTGTTTTTAAGTCTTTTGTCATATTAGCTATACAAGAACCGTAAACAGTAATTTTAGTTTTATTTTCTTCATGCTTCTCGGGACGGTATTGTTCGTTATATGCGGTAATTTTACGTAACATTTCACTTTCTCTTTCTAATTTTTTTAAAGAACGATTAAGCTTTTTTATAAAAAAAGTATTCTTTTCCGCCACTTTAAAATAACGCTTACGATCACCGGATTTAGTAAAATATTTGACAAAATCCATTTGCAATAGAAGGTTAAGAGAAGTAGAAATAGAGCTTTTGCTAGCGCCTCTTTTATTAATACAATCTTCAAAAGTCAAGCCTTCTTCCTCTGTAATAACCAAATTCGCAAAGATTCTAGCAGCTAATGGAGGTAGATCGTATTCAGATTCAAAATGAACACCAAACTCTTCAATTAACTTATTTTTTGTTTCTTCTTTACTCATAAAATTATGTATTCAAAATACAAAGGTAAAGTTAGTTCGGTAACAAACAAACTAAAAGAACTTAAATTTTGTTAAATGCTGTTAACGATCTGTTATTGATGCAAATATATGAGCTAACTATGTGAAATTTAATTCAATAAAATTCTTTGTTGACGGTATTTAAAATGGAAAAACGTTTAGTATTTCTAAGATAAGATGGATGAACTATAAAATGAAGTGAAAATTAACTACCTAAAAGAATAGGTTATTTTGCGTAAATACCCTCTTTATCAATTAAAGGAACAACCGTTAGGTTTGATTCGGTCACTGTATTTTTTTCAAATACAAAACGTTTGTCGTGTAGTGTGCCATTTGCAAAGAAAGTGACAAAAAACTCATTGTTCAATGTTAAAACATCTTCTTGAACCACTTCAATTTTTTTAAAAGATTTTGGTTCAACTATACCTAGATTATGTCTCATGATAGATGTTTTGCGATCATCGTCAAAACCTTTAGAAACGACCATGGTCATTTCAATAGCGGTATCTTTATCATTTATAACATAAGCATTCCAATCTTTGTCTAAGAATTCTTCGTTCCATTCGCGAATAATGGCAACGTAAACATCTTTAACAACAGGTATTTCAATATCTTTTTTCACAAAGTGATTTTAAAGGGCACTTTTAAATTGCTCCAAAAAGCGTAGATCATTTTCGCTCAATAAACGAATATCGGTTATTTGATGTAATAACATTGCAATACGATCAATACCTACACCAAAAGCAAAGCCAGAATATATTTCAGGATCAAGACCACAATTTGTAAGCACATTTGGGTCTACCATGCCACAACCACCGATTTCTAGCCAACCAGTACCTTTAGTAATTTTGTAGTCAGTTTCTGTTTCAAGTCCCCAGTAAACATCAACTTCTGCACTAGGCTCTGTGAATGGAAAGTAAGAAGGTCTTAATCTAATTTTAGATTTTCCAAAAAGCTCTGCAGTAAAGTATTGAAGTGTCTGTTTTAAATCTGCAAAAGAAACATCTTTATCAATATATAAGCCTTCTACTTGGTGAAAGAAGCAGTGCGATCTTGCTGAAATTGCTTCGTTTCTATATACTCTACCAGGAGATATTGTACGAATGGGAGGCTGGTGGTTTTCCATATAACGTACTTGTACAGATGAGGTATGCGTACGTAAAAGGATATCTGGATCTGTTTGTACAAAGAAAGTATCTTGCATATCTCTTGCAGGATGATACTCTGGTAAGTTCAATGCTGTAAAATTGTGCCAGTCATCTTCAATCTCCGGACCTTCAGAAACGTTGAAACCAATTCTTGAGAAAATGTCAATTATTTTATTCTTAACTATAGAAATAGGATGACGTGAACCTAACTCAATAGGGTTTCCAGGTCTAGTTAAATCTCCATATACCTGTTCATCGGTTTGGTTACTTTCTAAAGCCTGTTTTAAAGAATCTACTTTTTCTGTAACAGTATTTTTAAGTTGGTTTACGGTTTGACCAAATTCTTTTTTCTGCTCGTTAGGTACATTTTTAAACTCCGCAAAGAAGCTGTTAAAAATACCTTTTTTACCTAAATACTTTATACGGAACGTTTCAACAGCTTCCAAGTTGTCAGCTGTGAACGATGCTACTGTAGTAATTTCTTCTTTTATCTTATCAATCATGAATGTTGATTAAAGCCGCAAAGTTAAAACTTTTAAAACACGTATGATATGTTTTTAAGGGTTTTGATAGACTATGTAGTAGGGAATTTATCTTTTACATTAGACTTTACCCATAGCAAACATTCATCAAAGGTGTTAAAAATGCATTGTTCAGGAATTAAATCAGGAATTACACCTACACGCTCCATCATATAACGTGGCTGATTAAGTACATCAACAAGCAGTATATCAATACCAGATTTTCTAAGTCCGATCAATACATCTTCTAAAGTATATAAGCCAGATTGATCCATATATTCCATTCTGCCCATTCTAATGATTACGGTAGATGCGGTTTCTGGTATTTGGTCAGCCAAATGTTGAAACTCACTAGTTGATCCAAAGAATAAAGGACCTTTTAGGTGTTTTATAAAAACTTCTTCTTGTAGACTTAAAGGAAAAGCGGCTTCATCTGGCCAATTCACTTCTTTCTCCAATGACTTTACATCTGAACGTTTAGCGGTTAAATCACCCATTTTCTTCATAAACATTAAAGAAGCAATGACAAGACCAACACCCACGGCATAAACTAAATTCCAAATAGAAGAAAGTACTAATACCACCAACATGATTACTACTTCTGAACTAAATTTTAGAGGACCAATACTCAAATCTTTTGGTAAACTTGGTATAGCCTTAAGACCTTTATAATCCATTACACCAAGACCAACAGTAACGAGTATGCCTGCTAGAACCGCAGCAGGTATTTTTGAAGCAATAGGTCCAAGGGCCAAAAGAACAATAAGCAAAAGAATACCTGCTACCATTCCAGATAATTTGGTTTTGCCACCTGCATTAATATTCACGACCGTACGTATGGTAGCACCGGCACCCGGTATACCGCCAAATATTGCAGCAATACTATTACCTATGCCTTGCCCTACCAATTCTTTGTTGGGCTTATGTTTGGTTTTGGTCATATTATCTGCAACGACAGATGTTAGTAAAGAATCTATAGCACCAAGTAATGCCAAAGTAAGTGCAGTAAAAATGTACGGAGTTACGGAGTTCAAATCAAACGCTGTAAAGATTCCCAGGTTTGGCATCGGAAAATCACTAGGTATTTCTTCTATAGGTCTATAATTCAACCCAAAACCGTAAGCCACACTAGACACTATAATAAGGGCGACCAACGCGCTTGGTATTGCCGTAGTAATTTTTTTGAAGCCATATATAATGGCGATTGTAGATAGGGCAAGAATTAGTTCTATCCAATTAATATTATTTAGTGCTCTTGGTAATACTTTTATAGCACCAATTACTCCCGAAGCCTCAGAGTTTGCTAAGGTTTGCGCCTCTTTTAATTTATCTGCCTCGGTAATATCTTCAGCTCTGGCAATTGTTTCTTTAAAATCATTTAAAGCTAAAATTCCTTCGCCAGCTTCCTCTTTTAAAAAGTTTTCTAAAATAATCTGTTCTGCCATGGGCTTGTAAATATTTACAAACTCGGCATCTTCTTTTGGGTAATAGCCAATGGAAGGTAAAATTTGTGTCACTAAAATTATGACTCCAATTGCAGTCATAAAGCCGGAAACTACAGGGTATGGAATGTATCTTATGTATTTACCTATACCTAAGAGGCCTAAACTTATTTGTATTAAACCTGCTAAGAGGAACACTACTAGAATAGCTGGCAATGCTTTATCTAAGCTGCCATCGTTTGCGGCGACGATACCTGCTATTACTACCATACTTACTGCGGTCATAGGTGCAGTAGGACCAGAGATTTGTGTGTTGGTGCCGCCAAAAAGTGCCGCGAAGAAACTTATGAAAATTGCGCCATATAATCCGGCACTCGGCCCCAATCCTGAGCTAACGCCAAAAGCTAATGCCAATGGTAAGGCAACAATACCTGCGGTAATTCCGCCAAACAAATCACCTTTGAAATTTGAAAATAGATTCTTCATACAATTAAATTAATCAATTTTAGTAGATAGAATCGCATTTTTTGATAACCGATTCTTCTCGTTTTTTAAATAAAAAATATTCGTTGGCTGCGAATAATTGATTGATTTTAAGGTATTATAAAACCGATGTAAAAACACCGGTTTTATGATTACTATTTTATCTTTTAGTTGTAGAATTCAACTGCACCTGTAGCAATATCGTACATAGCGCCTACTATCATAATTTCTCCATTACTTTCCATTTCAGCTAAAACCGGACTTTGAGTTCTAATGTTATCTATGGTCATCTCTACATTTTTAGCAGAAACCTCATCTACGAAATCTAAATTTTTAGAATTTCTTAAACTTTCATCTGCAGGTTCTTTTACAGCGTCTACTGCGGGTTCTATTTTGTTGATCAAGGCAGTTAAATTACCCAATCTAGCATGGTCACAAGCACCTTTGATGGCACCACAACTTGTGTGGCCTAAAACTACAATTAGTTTGGTTCCGGCAAGTTTACACCCAAATTCCATACTACCTAATATATCTTCGTTTACAAAGTTACCAGCTATTCTAACGCTAAAAATATCTCCTAGTCCTTGATCAAAGACCAATTCGGCAGACACTCTAGAATCTATACAACTTAATATGGTGGCAAAAGGAAATTGACCTTCACTAGTATCGTTTACTTGTTCTAAAAGGTTACGATTTGCTTTAAGATTACCTTGAAATCTCTGATTTCCTTCCTTTAAGAAATCTAAAGATTTCTTAGGGGTCATCGTCGCTTGAGTTTCTTTAGTATGTGCTTTCATATATTTTAATCTTTATTATGATGTGTAATTATTTTGTCCCATTAATAAAAGTGGAACGTTAATTTTATTTATAAGTTCACTAATATTTACAGGCATAGAAAGAGATTTACTCTCTTTATTTTTTTTGTTTTCAAACCTATTGATACATAAGAGGTTTATTTTATTCTCAGTAATACAAGTTGATATTTTTTTGATAGAATTAGAATTGCTCTCAAATTCAAAGGCTACCTCTTTATTTTCTTTAGTTGAATCGGGTTTATCAGTTACTATCTTATTTTTTAAGATTTTGAATGACTTCAAAGGTTTTTGTG
>NZ_JBDVOT010000021.1:0-13620 GCF_039968975.1 Maribacter sp.
GATCACTGATGGATTTCCCGAACTCTTTTGAAAAGGTTTCTTTTTTTAAGTCCGTCGAAACCAAATAGAAAAGGATTTATGTATATCGTTTTTATGCAGACTTATCCAAGAAATTGACAAGTCCGTCTACGCAACAGTTGCGTCTGAGTGAAGTCCGTCCGTCCGAGAACTTAGGCTAGGGAATTTTTTAATTAAACACTTGAATTATGAGAAAGCAGCTACCTTAAAGAAACTATTTTAAAAAAAATCGTATTTCCCCAAACCAAAATCTATTATTTTAAATATTCAGGTTAATTGCGAAACGATGATTTTTTAATGGCAAAATGTTTGTTAACGTCTAGGCTATGGTTAGTACGGGAATTAAAAGTAATTAATTTCCGATTAAGCACTTAGCCAAAACTTTTTATTTTGTTTTATCTTTTTTATTTTAAAGCCAAATCAAAAGATTTGGCGGACTTGGTTAAAAACTCTAAACTTTGGGTTAAGCACCAAAACCCGTATTAATTATAGACATTGTTACAAGCTGGCTTTTTCTTACTCTAATTCAATTCCGTTCTTTGTAAGTTGGTGAGCAAATTTTAGAATTCCAAAACTCCCTTTAATTTCAGTTGCTAATTTTTTATGTATGTAATATTTAAGTTTCCTAGAATTTTTTGAGATTTCTTTCCAATCCCAATCTCCAACTTTTCCATTACAATGGTTTTTTGTTTCCTTTTGTAAAGCTCCTTTTTCATTAAAATGTCCAATATGGGAATGATGAAGTCGATTTTTGTCAAGTCCACCAAGATATAACTGAATTGTTCCCCAACCTCTTGTCGCGTATCTAAACTTATGTCCATCGCACTTTTTAGGGTTTAATTCAATTCTCTCAAATATTAATTTATCGCTAAAATTCGAATTCCAAAGAATTAATGATACTGCATATTCCCGCCCATTTTTCAAGTCTAACTTTTCCGTTATTTCTTCTACGGTTTTGTATTCCGTTATTTCTTGTCCATAGGATGAGTATGAGTCAAAAACCCTCAAGTCCATCTCATTTAAGATATATTTGAGAATTAATTCTTTATCTTTCTTATCTGCGTAAAAATCGTAATTCACTTGTTTTTTTAGCTTGCTTGTAACAATTGTATATGTGCACAATTGCACATATTTCTGTTTTACCCGTAATTTAATAATATCTAGTAGAATGTCAATGAATACAATGCGCTATCCATTTACAAACGCATAATATGCGTTTGTAAACGTTTAAATTTGATTTTAATACATAAATTAACTACAACGACTTCAACAGTCCGCCATCAATAGGAATATTTGTTCCTGTAATATAGGCGGCATTGTCAGATGCCAAGAAAGCTGCTAAATAGCCATACTCTTCTGGTTTTCCAATACGTTGTACTGCTACTCTAGATTCCATTTCTTTTTTAACTTGACTAGCTTCAATACCTAATTGTTCAGCTTTTTTTGCATTTAGTTGGGTAATTCTGTCGGTGTCGAAATATCCGGTGAGAACACTGTTGACGGTTATATTATGCTTGCCAACATCAGTAGCCAAAGATTTTGCCCAAGTTACTACTGCAGCTCTAATTGAATTGGATAATGCTAAATATGAAAGAGGCTCTTTTACTGATACTGAGGCTACATTGATAATGCGTCCCCAATTGTTTTCTGTCATTGACTTCAAAGCTAGTTCTGTAGTAAAAACAACAGTTTTAAATAGAAGGTCAAATGCTTCTTGATAATCGTTTACTTGTTTTTCAAGCGTGCTACCAGCAGAGGGACCTTGCGTGTTATTGACAAGAATATCGACACTATTATTTTGAAAGTACTTGGAGATTACATTTTGGTAATCTTTGAAATTGTTAAAATCTACCGCTAGATATTGGTGCTGTTGCCCTTGGTCCGTAGGCAATTCATTTACAATGTAATGTAATTTCTCTTCGCTATGTGACATTAGGGTTACACTGGCACCGCTAGCAGCCAATTGCTGCGCAATAGCTTTGCCTATGCCGCCGCTACTACCACCAATTAATGCTTTTCTATTTTTTAAGGATATATTCATTTCTCAAATTTGATTTAAATACGGTAACTGACAGTAGCCTAAGTTAACAGCAACTACTAACGGTATTCTTCTCGTGTAGGACTAAAAACGTCTAATAATTTACAAGGAGTCAGGGCAACACCACTATGTTTTAAATGGGGAGCGATTACCACAATATCACCTGGGCGGTACACCTTTGTAGTCCCGTCTAGGGTGAATTCAAAATCACCTTCCATTACATGCATTATCTGCTCGTTCATATGTGCATGTTCCGGTACGGTAGCGCCTTTTTCTACATCCCAAAACGCCATACTCATGTTTTTAGAGTGTACCAATTTGCCGTGTAAACCTGGCATAATCTCTTTTGATGGAATGGTAGAAAGGTTATAGTTCATTGTTCTTTAGTTTAAGAACTAAAGATACTAGAAACTAATGCAATTTTATAATAGTTGTTTTTTGAAACTATTGTTTATTTACCGTAGTCCCAACCAACTACTACAAACTCACATCGTCGGTTCCATTCATGATCTTCTTCTGTACAATCTTTTTCTGTCCCACAAACCACTATAGGTTTTGACTCTCCGTACCCTTTAGATACAATTCTCTCAGATTCTATACCGTTTTTGACCAAATAGTCTTTTGCAGAATCGGCTCGTTTTTGAGAAAGGTTTTTGTTGTAGCCACCATTACCACGAATATCTGTATGTGTGCCAATTTCAATAATGATACCCGGATTCTTTTTCATGATATCTATGACCGTTTGTAATCGCTCGCGAGATTCTCTCCGTAAATACCAAAGACTATAATCAAAATGAATTTCTTCAGTTTGTATTATGGTGCGGTCCGTTTCTTTTACAAGGGCTTCTTCGGTCCGTATGGCATCTTCAATTTTCTTTACCAGTGCTTTTTCAGTCTTTGATTTTTTAGCTATTCTTTCTTTTTCTAAACGTTCTGCTTTTTCGGCTGATCGTTGTTCTGCTAGTGCCAGAGCCTTTTTATCAGCTTCCATTTTTTTAATAGCCAACTGTTCTAGTCGTAATTTTTCGGCTTCTTGCTTTTGTTGTAAAACCAATGCTTCTGCTTTTTGCTTTTCTTGAATGGAATAGAGATCCATTGACGCATCAAGTTCAGCATTTCTTTCTTTTGTACTGCGGATGTTTTTAGTATTACCCTCAAATCCCTTTTTTTCTACCTGTACCTCGTAAAGTGCTTCACAGACAATATCAAAATTGAATGCGCCATTTTCTTTAGTAATGAATGTTGCTATTATTTCGTTCTCAGCATTTAACAATGTTACCGTAGCATTAGCTAATGCAAGGGTAGTGGTACGATCTGTAATAATACCAGTTATAAATTGTTCACAATCTTCTATGACCAATTCTTGGGTGATGTTAAAACTATAGATATCATCACTACCTACACCAGATGGTCTGTTGCTGGCAAAATAGCCAGATGTATTATCTGTATTCAACACATAAGAAAAATCATCATAACCACTATTTACAGGTAGACCTAAGTTATCCGGATGCTGAAATGTTCCATTTTTATTTTTAGAAATAAACACATCTAAAAGTCCGAAACCTGGGTGTCCGTTCGATGAGAAGTAAAGTGAATTATCCGAAGCTAAAAAGGGAAATTGCTCCTTCTTGTCCGTATTGATTACACTACCTAAATTAACGGGTGTGCTGAACGTATTGTCTGATAGTAAACTAACTTCGTAGAGGTCAAAGGAACCAAATCCGCCTGGTCTATCAGAAGAAAAATATAATTTTGTGCCTGCTGCGTTTAATGCAGGGTGCTCGTTAGAAAAGTCATCGCTGTTAAAAGAAAGCTCGGTAATATTCTTCCATTCTCCGTCCACTAAATTGGCACTATAAATTTTTAAGTTTGAAACTTTTTGGTCATCTGTTTTGCGCTTACCATTGTTGTAATTATTTCTTGTAAAATACATGGTTGTACCATTGGGTGAAATGGTAAAAGACCCTTCATGCAATTTGGTGTTTACATGGTTAGATAAGCTGATGCTAAGACTATCTCCCAATTGCACTTGGTCAATGGCATGGGTATAAATATCCAAATAATGTTGATTGTTCCAACGATAGGTTTTTGAGGTCGATTTTTTATGTGTTGCCGTATACCAAAGCGCGTTGTTCACTTGCATTGCCCCAAATTCTGATGTTGTCGTGTTCAGTTTACTGTTTTCAATAGCAAAACGCTCACCAATGGCACTTACATTTTCTAGATATACAATAGCTTCTTTTAGCTGCTGTAGTTGCGCTACATTACCTTCTTTGGTGTAATAGTCTATGAGAAAATTATTTGCTTCTTCATATTCGCCAATTGCTTTTAAAGATTGATTCAGTTTAAAATAATACTGCTCATCAACGGTATCACCATAATTAGAAATCAGGTAACGATACCAACGTGCCGATGCATTAAGGTCAAAAGTGTGATAATAGCTATCTGCCAAATTCTTAATGATCAGACTACTTTTATTGCTAGGCAGTGCCGCTTCATATAAAGCAATGGCATCTGCATAGTATTTCTTTTCAAATAAATCGTTGGCACGTTTTAGATCTTGCGACCAGGCGGATTGAAAAACACCTAAAAATATGATGATATATAATTGTATTTTTTTCATTTTAGTAGAATCTAGGAGATTTATCATAGCCCTTTTTAAGTCCCCAAAGGTCTAGGTTGAACAACACGAAAATCTCGTGAGATCCATTATTGAATGCGCCTAAATTAGACAACGTGTAATCATAAGCATAGCCTATACGTAAAGACGGAATTACGGCAATATTGAACATGGCATTGATAGAATCATCTAACCTGTACGAGACACCACCTTCAAAACGATTGTTGAATAGTGCGTTGAAAGAAACATCTGCCGTTATTGGTGCTCCTGATACTATTTTTGTTAATACGGATGGCTTTAATTTTAAATTTGAATTCACATCAAAAACATAGCCTGCCATACCAAAAAGGTGAACGGCTTCTGATCCAATACGGTTTATACCATCTCTGTTTTCTAAATGTTTAGATGTCAATAAATTTGGAATAGAAAGACCTGCGTAAAATTTGTCTCTGTTATAGAATGCACCGATGCCCACGTTTGGGAAGGTATTGTTCATGTTCTCATTAAAAGCAGGGTCGTCTTGTACTTCTGGTAGTCTGAATCCGTTGAAATTGGTTTCGAACGTAGTGATGCCCCCTTTTAACCCTAAACTTAAATTACTTTGCTCGTCTAGTTTTAGAATATAGGCGAAGTCAACATAAATATTATTCTCTTTTAAAGAACCGTCGCCAATATCATCTGAAATAATAGAGGCTCCCATTTCAATTTTTTCCGATAGTGGAGTATGGGCGAAAAAGGTCAACGTTTTTGGTGCGCCAACAGCATTTTCCCATTGGGTTCTATATAGCGTGCCAAAATTAAGCATGCCGGGTTCGTTAGTGGTATACGCTGGGTTGACCACGTTCATGTTGTACATGTATTGTGTGTACTGCGGGTCTTGCTGACCTTGCAGTTGTATTAAGGACAAAAGCATAACTATGCAGATGCCCCAAGTGGTGTTTGTTATCTTATTGTGCATGGGTTATCTGTTTAAGTATAAGCGACCTTGAATAGGTTCAGAATTGTCTTTGTTATAATTGATGATATAGAAATAGACTCCGTTTGGCGCCGTGGCAGAACCATTTCTACCATCCCAAGCGGGGTTGTTAATATCTCCTTTAAATAAAGATGTGCCGTATCTGTTCAATATTTCTAATGTGAAATCAGGGAATATCATTTCTATATTCGGAATGAAAAAGGTATCGTTTCTACTATCGTCATTTGGTGAAAATCCGTCAGGAATGAAAAAATCATAATTTTCGGGATCACAATTGCTAAAGTCTATGGTAACGGGAACCCTAGTAGCGGAAGAACATTCAGTAAGGGAATTATAATTTTCAGCATAATACACGGTGTCTTCTAATAACGGAACGTCATCTGTTAGCGCTGTACCGCCAGTTTCTGTTATAAACCAAAAGACTTCATTTTCAGTTTCGTTTTCTAAAGTCCGTAATGCTACAACCGTAGGGTCGTCTAGACCACAAACTGTCAACATTTCTGATGATAACGAAGTTGGAGCTACAGTAATTACCATAGGGGTTATTTCTATACGTTCAGTGCTATTACAACCACTGGTGTTGGTAGCTGCAAAATAAGATTGACCGTCTAATAAAACCGTTGTTACATCTAAAGCAGTACCTCCGGTAAGTGTATCGTACCAAGAGACAGCGCTACCTTCACTAACATTTACAGAAATATTCGACAAAGTAGGATTTGTTTCTGCACAGAACAACGGAGTATTATCATCACTCGTTGGTGCATCAGGATTACTGAAATTGACCGTTATTTGAACACGTTCGGTACCCTCACAATTAGTAAGTGGATCGCTATTGGTTACAAAATAATCTTCACCATCAATCAGTTCTGTTGAAATAGGTAGAATATTGGTGTCTGTATCGGTATCGTAAAATAAGATATCGCCAGCTGCGGTAACTTGAATATCCATTAACGTCGGTAAGCCACTAAAATCGCTCAAACAAAAAGTCTGGCTGGCATCGGCTAAAGGAGCTTCTGGCACTCCGCCACGAGAGAAGTTTTCATTTACCTCAAACTCAAAATCTAACCGGCATGGTGTTGTGTCATCTTGAACGCTACGTACATTGGCGGTATAATTACCAATAGGTAATGCATCAACATCTATTTGGTATGCTGCCGTACCACCTGTAAAATTTATAGTATTTGTAGTCAATACGGTATTAGTGCCTAACTCTGTAACATCATAGGTAATAGTATATGTACCATCTGGTAGTATAGGTGCGTCTACTAAAACATCTATTTGTGTGGCGTCGCAATTGTTGTCTACAATGAGGTCTAGCTGAATAGCATCTGGTAACGGAGTTACTATAAATGTATCTGTAATAGGACAACTTGTAGCATATATATCGCTTATGGTAGGTCTTATTCCATATGTTCCGCCTTCAGAAAAATTACTTGCAGGTACCACAAACGTAGAAGCTCCATTTGTAAATTCGAGTTCAAACGTATCTGAAGTTGTTGTGTCTCCATCTGGGTCAGTAATTGTATATTCGGTAGTGAAGTTTCCATTAGCCAAATTACCATCGGTATCAAGAATCTCAATAATCTGTATAGTATTGTCATTTTGTACACAAATATCCTCGGCACTAACAGCTGAACTGGTTACTAAAAAAGTAGTAGGTGGTACAACAACCCTGTCGCAAACATCTTGTGGAGGTGTAACGCTTCTAATCCCTATAATTTCAAGAGTCGTTTCTTGATTTAAAGTAACCAATGCCGGATCAACAATGAAACTTCCATTTCCGTCAGCTAATGTTGCCGGAGAATCACCTATTGAACCATCAATGGTATATTGAATTAAGAAATCACCATCATGAAGAAGGGTGTCATCATATACTAGATCAACAACATAATCTTCTCCAGAACAAATATCATCTGCAGTAATAGTACCCATTAGTAAAGGTAAAATACTAATACTTATTTCAGTTTCTCTTTTCTCGCACACAGGGTGACTAGGAAATACAGTATAAGTAAATGTGAAATCTGCATAACCAAAATTGTCATACATTTCTTGAATATTGATAACAGAATCGTTGAGGTCACTTAATTGGTTGGTTCCATTTTCTGTCCAAGTGCCATTAGGGTCTTCACCTACCAATTGATCACTGAGGTCAAATGCGGTGTAGGCGGATAAATCTTCATCTGCACAGAATGTAAGACCAAAAGCATTACCTGCATTTGGTGGTGGATGCACTTCTAAAATCACTGTTGATGTTCTCTCTAAACAACTATCAACATCTGGTACGGTGTATGTGAAATTATATATACCCGGTCCTGCTTGTTGAGCATTGAAGATATTATCTTCTAGCTGACCTGTAAAGGTGCTAGGGTCTTCTTCCCAAAGACCTTTGAAATCTTGTACTTTTCTATCTACATTACTTCCTATAAAACCATGTAAGTTAACGCTACTGTCATCTCCGCAGGCATTAGCACTACCGTCAACATTATCTTCACCTGGGTAACCCCCTAAGGTAATTGTTACAGTGGCAGATTCATTACAATCAGTATTAGTATATACAAAGGAGTGTGTTCCATAGTTATTGATGCGCCAAAGATCAACAATGCCCGTACTTTGATTTAAAGCATAGAAATTTTCTGGGTTTGTGGTTGACCATGAACCGCCAGAAGTAGGGGAACCACCTAGCCTTGGAAATAATGCAAAGTTACGATTGGTCTCATCTGCATCTTTCTCACAAACTATAATGCTGGCATCATTACCTGCACATTGTGCTTTGAGTAAGTTTGCGCTACCGAGCAAAAAAACCACAAGGGTTAAGAACCTAAATTTTAATTTATTCATTAATTGAAGGTTGGTTGTTGAATAGAATTAATAGAAGTCAAAGATATTTGCGATTATTTTTGTAGGAAACTATATGTTGTGTAATGTTAAAAATGTAAGGTGAATACTACTTTTCATGTTATAAAATGTTAAAATTTGATGCATTTCGTCTAAATTGTATAACTTTTCTTACGGTTAAATAGTGTGTCAACTATGTGAGAATTGAACAGTTTTAATTGTACAATATGTATCTTTGGCTCCTAAATTTTAGGAATGCAAATACATTTTATTGCGATAGGAGGAAGTGCCATGCACAATTTAGCATTGGCCTTAGAACATAAAGGGTATGTTATAACAGGTAGTGACGATGTCATTTTTGAACCTTCTAAATCTAGATTGGCTGCAAAGGGTTTGTTACCCATTGAGTTTGGGTGGTTTCCTGAAAAAATAACAAGCAATCTAGATGCTATTGTATTGGGTATGCACGCCAAAGCGGATAACCCCGAATTGCTAAAAGCTCAAGAACTTGGAATTACAATTTATTCTTACCCTGAATTTTTATACGAGCAATCTAAAAATAAAACCAGAGTAGTTATTGGCGGTAGTCATGGTAAAACCACCATTACTTCTATGATACTTCATGTGCTTAATTTTCATGATATTGAAGTAGATTATATGGTAGGTGCGCAATTAGATGGTTTTGATAGAATGGTGCACCTGACCGAGGATAATGACTTTATAGTTTTAGAGGGCGATGAGTATTTGTCTTCACCAATAGACCGCAGACCTAAATTTCATTTGTACCAACCTAATATTGCTTTGTTAAGTGGTATTGCTTGGGATCATATCAATGTATTCCCAACTTTTGAGAATTATGTTGAGCAGTTTAAAATATTTGTAGATAGTATAGTAAATGGAGGTTCTATTACCTATAATATTGAAGATAAGGCAGTAAAAGAAGTTGTTGAGGCTTCAGAAAACGCCATTAGAAAATTACCATATACTACACCTGAATATACTGTTGAAAATGGTGAAACTTTGTTAGAGACTAACGAAGGACCTATGCCTATTGAAGTTTTTGGAAAACATAACCTAAGTAATCTGGCAGGAGCAAAGTGGATTTGCCAAAACATGGGTGTTGATGAAGACGATTTCTACGAAGCTATTGCTACTTTTAAAGGAGCTTCTAAACGTTTGGAAAAAATAGCGGAAGGAAATTCTAGTATTGCCTACAAAGATTTTGCGCACTCCCCAAGTAAAGTGGCAGCTACTACGAAGGCGGTAAAAGAACAATACCCGAATAGAAAATTGATAGCTTGTTTAGAGTTGCATACCTATAGTAGTTTTAATCCGGAATTTTTAAAGGAGTACAAAGGTGCTTTAGATGCCGCAGATGAAGCGGTTATTTTCTTTCTGCCAGAATCTGTAGCCATTAAAAAATTAGAAGCAGTTACTCTAAATCAAATTTCTGAAGCTTTTCAAAGAAATGATTTAAATATATTTACAGATGCTGCCTCTTTTCATGAGTATTTAGAAAGTCAGGCTTATGATGATACTACATTGCTACTTATGAGTTCTGGTAACTATGGAGGTTTCGATTTGAAGAAATTTCAAGAGTTAATGAGTTAAGAAGGAAGTACAAAGTACAAGGTAATAAGTACGAAGTATTTAGTACAAAGGTGGAATGAGGGAAATTGAGTGCAAAGTATTAAGTTTTTTGCAATAGAACTTTAAATTTTATGTTTTCCAACAGCCAACAGCCAACAGCCAACAGCCAACAAGTAAAACCTAAACTCCGAACTGTTTTAAGTGGTGGTCTAAATGTTTGTATTCCAATTGGCCCCATTGTTCAGGGGTGAAGACTCCAAAAGCAGGGTGAGGATACCATTTATCGCGGGTGCGGACCGCATAAAAATCATCAATCAAGGATTTTAATTTTTCTATTTCACTATTGAAATCTTTGTCATCGAAGGTTTTCATTAATGAAGATGTGGGTAAGTTTTTACGCCATGGCTTTTCATCATAAAGTGATTTTTTGAAAAAGGTTTTAATAAACCAGTTTCCTTTAGCAGTATTCGGTTTGTTCTTGACTGCTAAGTCTAACGGGTATTGGCAATGCCATGCCATTTGACCAACGGTCATTTTGCCCCATCCTTTTTCAGAATTCTCAGAAAGCTTTTCAATTCTTGATGTTATATCTCGGTATCCTTCTTCTGTTAGTAATGATTTCATGGTCGGTTTTTAAATGATGTATAAATTTACCATAAAATAATTAGTTCTGTATCTTTATCCAATGCACGATAAACCCACTACTCCACAATAAGAGACATCTTGCTGTTGTTGATAAAACCTCCTGTTACAGTTAATTCTCATTGATAGAGACCACTAAATTGAGAGCCAAAAAAATCTCCTTATCTAAAAATTTGTTAACAGAAATCCATATGTCAGAGTTGCTAGGTTTAAAATAAGAATGAGATGAAAAATATTTGTTTTGCTTATCAGTAAATTTAAAATTAGGCACAAAATTTTTCTTTTCAATTACCTGTCCATCATTATCAATTTCACCAATCATTTCTAAGCAAACAAAAAGACCTTCGCTTGTAAATTGAATGTTTTTATTAGATATATTAACTCTTAATAATTTATTAGATTTTTCGTTACAATGAATAATTATTGGAGTTTTTAGAAGAGGAATATTTGGTTGATTATTTTCATTAGAAAATAAATGAAGACGAAAAACACTTTCAAACTGCTTTTGCTTTGATTCTGTAGTTGCTGGTAATTTACCTATAGGAATTAAAATCTCCTCTATAAAAGATTGTTTGTAATCAGCTTGAGGTTTAAGTAAAACCCCTAATTGGTCGTGCTGACCAAGATGCCAGGCTATGTTTTTTGATTTGCCTCCAATAGTTGTTGTTTCTTTTTTTGATGAATACACTATTACCTCAGACAAACTTTCTAGTTTGGGGATTAAGAAGATTGTATCCTTCATAAGTTTATTCTCGGTAATTAGATTATTATACCCTAAACAAGATATTTTGATTTTACGTATTTCTGTAGTGTCTAGAAAAAAGTTACCTTTTTCATTAGTAAAAAAACCTTCATTCTTACCTAATATTTCAATGGCTGCAAAAGGTATTGACTCTTTGGATTGAGAATCGATAATTGTATAGTTTTGAGCAACACACAATTTAGTAGTTAAAAAAACGAAGAAGGATATATACCAATATAATCTCATATTAAATATTAAAAATAAAACACTTACTCTCTGAAATATTGTGCGCGATTAAAATTAAAAGTAGTTATCATTTTTCAACTACGGAGTTATTTTTTTCTAAACTCTATTTAGTTAAAGGATTCAAGCTTAATATAAGTACAAGCGCCAAATGATTGGCTCCAAAATTTACCATAAAATAATTAGTTCTGTATCTTTAGCCAATGCACGATAAACCCACAACCTTATCTATTAAAAATTGGTCAGATGATGATAAACCAAGAGAAAAGTTGGTTCAAAAGGGTCGTTCCGTATTATCTGATGCTGAGCTTATTGCTATTTTAATTGGTTCGGGCAGTAGATCTGAAAGTGCAGTGGAACTGTCTAAGCGTATTTTGGCATCGGTAGATAATAACCTCAATGAATTGGGACGGCTTTCCATCAAGCAATTAATGACCTTTAAAGGAATTGGTGAAGCTAAGGCAGTTAGTATTGCGGCAGCACTAGAAGTAGGTAGAAGACGTAGAGGTGAAGATGCAGCCAAAATAGAGAAGATAGGAAGTAGTAAAGACGTATTTGAAATTTTACAACCTTTGTTGGGCGATTTGGAACACGAGGAATTCTGGATTCTCTTTCTGAACAACTCTAACAAAGTATTGCATAAGGCGCAATTAAGTAAGGGCGGTATTACAGGTACTTTGGTAGATGTACGTATTGTTATGAAACAGGCTTTAGAGCTAGGTTCTGTGGCAATTATTCTTGCTCATAACCATCCCTCAGGTACATTAAGACCCAGCGCTGCTGATAAACAAATTACCCAAAAGTTAAAAATAGCTAGTGAAACTTTAGATATTAAAGTGTTGGATCATTTGATCATTACCCAAAAAAGTTACTATAGCTTTGCAGACGAAAAAATTCTATAAATGTTATTGATCTATACACATAAAATCACGCCACGTTTTACCTATATCATGAGGCATATCTTTGTGAATATATTGGGTATTGAGTTAGATTTTACGACCAAGGTAGAAGAGTTTATAAAACATACAGGACCAAAAATTACCTACACAAAGCAACCATTACAGAACGAATTTTTTATTCGTAGCAATGAGCTGTTATTTGAACAGGGAATCAATGATATTCAATTAAATATTGGGGATTATGATGGTACGCCCTGCTTTTTTCAAACCGGAGAAAGAAGTAAGTTGCCCTTTGATATTTTCGCCGCTAGTTTTTTTATGCTTTCCAGGTATGAGGAGTATTTGCCGCATGTAAAAGATATACATGGTAGATTTTCTCCTAAGGACAGTATCGCTTTTCAAAACGGATTTCTTAAAAAACCTGTTGTCGATATTTGGGCGTTCAAGCTATTGGATGCACTTAAAGAACGTTTTGCAGATTTGGAATATAAAAACAAAACGTACGACTTTATTTCTGTTATAGATGTAGCCACTTCTCATTGTTATGCCAACCGTGGTCTTATGCGCGGAGTCATTGGTATGTTGATCGACTTGGGGACTTTTAAGCTTAAAAGAGTAGTTGAACGTATAGCTGTTGGATTGAATAGGCAAAAAGACCCCTATGATAATTACAATGAGCTAATTGCTCTGCATAAAAAGTATACTATAAAAGGCAATTTCTTTTTTCAATATGCAGACTATTCAAAGTACGATAAAAACGTATCTACTAATAGCATAAAATTTAAGTCGCTAATAAAACATGTAGCAGATTACATGCCGGTTTCATTGGCCGCTAGCTATAGTTCATTCTCCGATCTTGATCTTTTAAAAAAGGAAAAGGCAAATTTAGAAGAGGTCATTAATAGACCTGTAAATAATTGTAAAATGCGGTATAATAGAGTAGACGTACCGCAAACCTATAGAAATTTAATTGCGGCAGAATTTACGAATGACTTCACTATGGGCTATACTTTTGAG